>NZ_LZMI01000041.1:0-82720 GCF_001665475.1 Gordonia sp. 852002-51296_SCH5728562-b
GAGCCTGTCGAGATCACCCGCCGGGCGCAGTGGTCTCGACCTGGGTGCTCGCTGCGCTCGCGCCCGCTCGACCAGCGTGGCTGCTGTTTCGCAGTCGGGCCCGGCCCGCCGATCGAGCCTGTCGAGATCACCCGCCGCGCGCAGTGGTCTCGACTCGGGTGCTCGCTGCGCTCGCGCCCGCTCGACCAGCGTGGCTGCTGTTTCGCAGTCGGGCCCGGCCCGCCGATCGAGCCTGTCGAGATCACCCGCCGCGCGCAGTGGTCTCGACCTGGGTGCTCGCTGCGCTCGCGCCCGCTCGACCAGCGGGGCGCCCGGCCGCTGGTCGGGGCCCGCGCGACACCTTGCCCGACGCCCGCCAGACCGCCAACTCCGCAGCGCGCGTACACAACTCGGTCGTCAGCGCGACGCCGAGACAATAATCTCCTCGGCGCCCCGCTGACGTCACGATTGTGTACGCACCCCGGCTCGAGCCAGACCTTGCGACCCGCATGCACGGCAGCATCACGGCCGGGCTAGATGTGTGTCGAACCGAAGGATCTGTGTGCTGCAGCACCCACATCTTTCGATACGACACACATTTGGCGTTATGGGTGGGCCCCGGGCGCCTACTTCGCTTGCGGCAGGCGGGCGGTGGCGCCCTTGCGGGCGGGGTTCGACGGCGGGGGCACCATCGGGCCGATGTCGCCGTCGGGAGCGGTGTCGAGGTCGACGACGACGGGGGCGTGATCGCTGGGTTTGGTGCCCTTGCGGGCGGCGCGGTCGACCCACGCGGCCTTCGCCCGGGCGGCCACGTCGGCGCCGGCGAGGATCAGGTCGATCCGCATGCCGAGGTCCTTGTGGAACATGCCCGCCCGATAGTCCCAGTAGCTGAACACCCGCTCGTCGGGCCAGCGGTCGCGCACGACGTCGTGCAGGCCGAGTCCCTCGATGTCCTCGAGCGCCGACCGTTCGGCCACCGTCACGTGCGTGTGGCCGGCGAAGGCAGCGGGGTCGTAGACGTCAGCGTTGGCGGGCGCGATGTTCATGTCGCCGCACAGCATCGTGTTCGACGGCGCGTCGACGCTCGTCCCGGCCGCGACGACCTCGCGCAACCGCTCCAGCCACGACAGCTTGTAGTGGTAGTGATCCGAGTCGGGTTCGCGGCCGTTGGGTACGTACAGCGAGTAGATGCGCACTCCCCCGCACACCGCCGACACCGCGCGGGCCTCCGGCGCCGACGCGGGGTCAGGGAAGCCGGGCGCACCGTCGAAGTTGGCGACGACGTCGTCGAGTCCGACCTTCGACAAGATCGCGACCCCGTTCCACTGCCCCTGGCCCACATGCGCGAATTGGTAACCGCGCTCGGCGAATTCGGGGCCGAGGACGGTGTCGAACACGTCGTTGGAAAGCTTGGTCTCCTGCAGGCAGACCACGTCGGGTGAGCGTTCGTCGAGCCACGGCAGCAATCGCGGGATACGTTGTTTGACTGAGTTCACGTTCCAGGTCGCCACGCGCATGCACACCACGCTAGTCAGGTCGTGGTGCCCAGACGCCGCCGACCTACGCCGACGCCCGCCGATACCGCAGCACCGATCGCGCGTCGTCGGGTTGACGCTCGCCGAGATCCTCACCACGGATGAAGCGACCCCAGATGGCGCGCAGTACCCGCCCGGCCTCCTCGACCTGCGGCCACGTCGCACCCTCGAGCAACTGCGCACCCGCCCACTGTTCCTCGACGCCGAAGAGCAGCGGCAGATCGACGCAGTGCGCGGCTCCGAGCGCGTTTCCCGGTGCGTGCCAATGCAACCGATAGTCGACGACGCTGCCGCCCGCCGCCGCGTGCTTGCGTGCAAAGTCGGCGGTCGGGGCGGTGTAGACCTTGCGCGTGATCAGCGAGGTGGCGATTCGTCGAATCGGTCTGCCCAACACCGGGAAGTGCGACGCCGTCTCGGCGATCGGGACGCCAGGGACGAAGAACTCGATCTCGTCGCGGGTGCAGCCGACGAGCAGGTCGATGTCTGGAGCCGACGCCGCCCACGCATCCTCGACGTCTGGCTCCGCAGGGAGCGGTTCCATCCCGTACTGCACGCCGAACGGCATCGCCCCCGTCAGCCCGTACCGCGGTCCGTCGACGATCAGTTTCTGCTGTGTCGAGAGAATGGCGCCGATCGGCGTCTCGGCGTCGAACTCGCTTGTGCGCGCAAATATGTCGCGGACCATGTCGCTGCGGTTCCAGCGGATGCCGAAGGGTGCGCTCTGCAGGATCGCCCGCCGGAAGCGCCGGGCGGCACGCGGCACGGTCATCAGGTGCGCCACTGCGTCGGCGCCTGCCGATTGCCCGGCGCAGGTGACCTGATCGGGGTCGCCGCCGAACGCCGCGATGTTCTCGTGCACCCATTCCAGCGCTGCGATGAGGTCGAGCAGCCCCAGGTTGGCCGGGCGCTCCTGCGAGCCGTCGCCGAGGAACCCGAGTACGCCGAGCCGGAAGGTCACGGCCACGATGATCACGTTCTGCTCGGCGACAAGCGGCGTTGGATCGTGGTGGGGTTCGTCGCCCGCACCGAGCACGTACGATCCGCCGTGCACCCACACCATCACGGGCAGCGGGGCGTCGAAGTCTCGACTGGGCCGCGTGATGGTCAACCGCTGGCAGTCCTCGTCGGCGACCATGCTCGTCGCCGGACCGCCGAGCATCATCGTCACGAGCGGACTCGACACCTGCGGGCACGCAGCCGCGGGGACGCCACTGCGGTGCGGAAGCGTCCGCGGCGCGACCGGCTCCGGCGCCGCAAACCGATTGGCACGGGCGTACGGGATGGCGCGCGCGCGAACAACCGGACCGTCAACGGTGCCAACGACCCGACCACAGGGCGGGTCGAAGGTTGCAATATCGGTGGACTCGACGTCTTTGGTGGATTCGACGTCTTTGGTGGATTCGACGTCGTCAGGTGCCGGAGTTGCCATTCCCCCACCGTAGTGAACAGTTCGGCCCCGAACGGGTCAGTGTGCGCATCCAGCACCCAGCCGGGCACGCAACCTTTCCTTCGCGGCGATTCTGTGCCATGTTGTGACCATCGACACATCGTTCGCCTCATCGGAGAGTGCGCCGCAACGCGCAGTGATCGCGCAGTCGTGGCGCCGCTCCGCGCTGTCCGGGGTACAACCCGACAGCCCGCTACCCGAACTCGTCGACGACGCGTCACGCTCGGATGTCCTTCTCGACGCCGCGCGCCCGGTCCTCGACGACGCCGCCGCACGGCTCGCAGACACGGGCACCTCACTGCTGCTCGTCGATCACGAGTGCCGGATGGTCTCCCGCGTCTGCCTCGGCACCACCGTTGATCGCGCACTCGACAGAGTCGGCGCGACACCCGGCGTCGACCTCGGCGAGGAGACCGTCGGGACCACGGCTCTTGGCACGCCCGCGGAGATACGTCGAGGGTTGGCAGTCAACGGGCGCGAGCACTACCTGGAGCAGTTCAAGTCGCTCAGCTGTTTCGGCGCGCCCATCATCCATCCGGCCACCCGTCGCCTCGCAGGAATCCTGTGCATGACGGAGATCGCCGACCGCATGAACCCCCTGTCAGTGCCCCTCGTGACCGGCATCGTCGGCGACATCGCCGACCGTCTCCTCGACCGTTCGCGCGCACAGCAGCGTCGGGTTCTCGACGCATTCCAGCGCGCGGCACCCCGTCGCGACGTCGCGGTCGCAGCGATCAGCGAAGACCTACAGCTCACCAATTCGCGTGCAGCAGAACTGCTCTCGCCGACAGACATTGTCGCATTGCGTGCAATCGCCGCCGACCCTGCCCTCCGGGAGACCACCCTGCAACTGGTCCTTGCGTCCGGAGTCGGCGTCGAGGTGCTCGCCACGCCTGTCGTGGGCGCCCGCGGGGCTGCCCTGTTCGGTCTGCGGCCCAGCACATCGCCCGCACGGACGATGGCCTGCACCGACATGCCGTCGACGCGGCAGGCCACCATCGCGATCACCGGAGAGCCCGGAACCGGACGCAGCACCAAGGCCCGCTCGATGGCCGGACCCGACGCCACGACCGTCGACGTCGCCGAGCTGTTGATCACCGGCGATCAGCCGGATATCGGCGCCCTGATCGGCGATTCACGACGCCGCTCACGCGCGCTGATCGTCGACGGCGTCGACCTGCTCGACGACAGGTCGCTCACCATCCTGGCGGCCGCGTGCCGCACGGCCGACACGGCAGCGCCGCTCGTCCTGGTCGCCGGACCGCCGGATCAGGCGCGAACCACCGTCGCAGCACTGACGGCCAGGTGCGCCGCGCGTCTCGACGTCCCCGCGCTGCGCAACCGCACCTCCGACCTCGCCGACATCATCGACGAGATGCTCGTCGACATCACTCCGGGCCCAGCATCTGGTTCACGCCCAGTACGTTCGGTCAGCGCGCCGACGCTCGAGGCCCTCGTCTGCCAGGAGTGGCCCGGGAATCTCGTCGAATTGTTCTCGGTGCTGCGACGCGCTGTGCGCTCGTGCGAGGCCCGTGGCGCGCGTGCGATCGAACCGGCCGATCTGCCTGCCGACCATCGCACGACGAGCCGGGCCGCCCACCTCTCCGGACGCGAACAGGCCGAGCGCGCAGCCATTCTCGAGGCACTCGACCGACACACCGGCAACAAGGTGCATGCCGCCCGTGACCTGGGCATCAGCCGCACCACCCTGTACGCGCGCATTCGCGCACTGGGGATCTGACGACCCCCTCTCGCGCTACGATGAACTCGAACTTATCGAGCGATAGTTAGGGTCCTCATGCCAGCGTCAACCGCGGGAGCGGATGCTGAGACGACGCCGTCCGGGTGGCGCCGCGTCGACCCTCCGAAGTTGTCGCCCATTCTCCAGGCAGCTCTCGAGGCGTTCTACGACAACGGATTTCACGGCACCTCCGTGCGGCAGATCGCCGCGAAGGTCGGTGTCACGGTCCCAGCCCTCTACTACCATCACAAGAGCAAAGAGGGCATCCTGCTGGCGCTTCTCGAGTACTCGACCGGCGACGTGCTCGCGCGCGCCCACGCCGCACGGGCTGCCGCAGCGGGAGACCCGGTCGCGGAGTTGGCGAACGTCATCGAATCAATCGTCTTGGTGATGACAAGTCGAGTTCGGTTGGCGGCAGTCGAAGGAGAGATCCGGTATGCGGGCACCGAGAACCGGTTGCGGTATCGAGTGTTTCGTAAAGGGATCGAAGACTTGGTCCTCGACATCGTGCAGACAGGGACGACCATAGGCGTCATGCACGTAAGCGATGTCGCCGAAACCACCAGAGCGGTCCTTGCCATGTGTCAGTCGATCCCGCGGTGGTTTCACGACGACGGGCCGCTGACTCCTCAGATGGTGGCAGACAAGTACGTCGACATCGCGCTCCACACGGTGGGCAGCCTGCCGCGGGCCGAATCCGATTAGACCGATCAGCTCATCGATCTGCCGCCACTGGATGCGGGTTGAGCGCGGAACCGTGCTGAATCGGACACGTGCGCGGAAAGGTCCCCAGCTGATCGATCTGGTAGCCGTCCGGGTAGCTCCGAATATTCGGGAGCTCGCGTGCAAACTTCGGGGTGTTTCGCGCAGGCATCCGGCGCACAACCCGACCACGCAGCCGCAGCGCGGTACGTGACACCAGGCGCACAAGGCGATGCGGGTGGCGGTAGCCGAAAGCGTCCAGCAATGGATCGTCCATGAGCGACCACGCGAACTGCCTGATCAGGAAGCGCGGGGCGTAGCTGTTCGGCGGAAACGTGCACAACAGCTCCAGCGTGGAGTCGGCGACGGCACGTGCCCCACTGTCGAAGGCGAAGTTCAGGCGTTCATAGGTGTCCATGAATCGATCGAACGCATCGTACGTCACGGGAATCTCCTTGATACCCATGTATTTTCCGAGCGCGCGATAGTAGTTGGTCCATCCCTCGACCTCTGTTGCAGTCAGGGCACGCCAGCCGTACTGACCGATCCAGCGCATCGGTGTGACAACGAAAGTGGCCAGTACATAACGCATGTCGTCGTTCGAAATCGAGTACGAACCGTGCATCTGGTTCATCCGACGAATCGCGGACCGACCCTCCGCCGAGCCGAAGCCGTGCTCCAGGATTGCGTCGAGGATCAACCCCGTGTCGTCGTAGCGCTTCTGCACACGTTCGGTGAACTCTCCGGTGCGAAAGAGAAGACGGCCGATCGACGGCACCCCGTACGTGCGGAACAGGGCAAAGCTCAGCGCCTGGTTGATGTCCCACGGAAACTCCTGGGTGGTGAGAATCCTGGCGATCTCTTCATGGTCGGCAACCGGATCCAGCTGATCGGTTCGGGTGCGCAGAGCAAAGCGCTTCATCGCTGCCTCTCCATTGATCGACGAACTTACTTTTATCGAGGAACTTACTTTGATCGACGAACTCACTTGGAACTGGGACTGACACCACTAGCTTAGCGATCGCTAACTATCGCGTCTAGGCCACACCGCGCCGGACTCCCCTTCGCGAATCACCTCGCAGTCACTGTCGCGACGTGTGTACATCGCAGTGTTCAGATTCTGGACACTTCGTCCCGTCCGAGCAGTGGCAGAACTATAGACAGATCCGCATCTATGACGCAGATCACGATCTGCACGCTCGAGCAGGAGGACACATGACCGCTGTCGCACCCGAACTGGCAACCAAGGTTCGGGATTTCATCTCGACCGATCGACCGATGCTGATCGGTGGTGAGTGGGTCACCGCCGCGTCCGGTGAGACCTTCGAGACCATCGATCCTGCCAACGGACGCACGCTGACATCGGTCGTCCGCGGCGACGCCACCGACATCGACCGCGCTGTCCGCGCCGCGCGCAAGGCATTCGACGACGGCCCGTGGTCGCGCATGAAGCCCAACGAGCGTGAGCGTCTGCTCTGGCGCGTCGGCGACATCCTCAACGAGCGCGCCGAAGACTTCGGCCAGCTCGAAGCTCTCGACAACGGCAAGGCCGCCACCATCGCGACCGCCGTCGACACCGCGTGGTCGGCTGACATCTTCCGCTACAACGCCGGTCTGGCCACCAAGATCACCGGCAGCACCGTCGACGTCTCGATGCCGTTCGTCCCGGGTGGCGAGTTCCACGCCTACACGCTGCGCGAGCCCGTCGGCGTCTGCGGGTTGATCGTCCCGTGGAACTTCCCGCTCCTGATGGCCTCATTCAAGCTGGCCCCGGCACTCGCGGCGGGCAACACCGTGATCCTCAAGCCGGCCGAGCAGACCCCGCTGACAGCTCTGCTGCTCGGCGAAGTGTTCACCGAAGCGGGCTTCCCGCCCGGCGTCGTCAACATCGTCACCGGCTTCGGCGACGCAGGCGCCGCACTCGCCGCACACGACGACGTCGACAAGATCGCTTTCACCGGCTCCACCGAGGTGGGCAAGAAGATCGTCGAGGCGTCGAAGGGCAACCTCAAGAAGGTCTCGCTCGAGCTCGGCGGCAAGAGCCCCAACATCGTCTTCGCCGACGCCGACTTCGAGCAGGCGGTCGCGGGTTCGGTTGCGGCATGGATGTTCAACCACGGCCAGTGCTGCGTCGCCGGAACACGGCTGTTCGTCGAACGACCCATCTTCGACGACTTCACCGCGGCTGTCGCAGAAGCGGCGTCGAAGGCCAAGATCGGGCCCGGCCTCGATCCGACAACCGAACTCGGACCGCTTGTCAGCCAGGAGCAATTCGACCGCGTCTCGGGCTACCTCGCGGCGGGCCTCGCCGACGGCGCTCGCGCACTCACCGGCGGAAAGCGTTGGGGCGACGAAGGTTTCTTCATCGAGCCGACTGTGTTCGTCGACGTCGAGCCCGATTTCTCCATCGTCCGCGAGGAGATCTTCGGCCCCGTCGTCGCGGCCATGCCATTCGACGCCGAGGCGGGAGTCGCTGCGGCAGCCAATGATTCGATCTACGGGCTGGCCGCGGGCATCTGGACGACCGACCTGTCAAAGGCGCACAAGACCGCTCGCCAGCTCAAAGCGGGTTCGGTGTGGGTCAACCAGTACAACGGCTTCGACACCGCAATGCCGTTCGGGGGCTACAAGCAGTCGGGTTGGGGTCGCGAACTCGGCTCGTCGGCCATCGATCTCTACACCCAGACCAAGGCAGTCAACGTCGCACTCTGAGCACCACCACCCACCGACAATCACTCTCTGACAGGAGAACAACACCGTGAAGACCAAAGCCGCCGTACTGATGGGCGAAGGCAAGCCGTTCGAGATCATGGAGCTCGACCTCGACGGCCCGAAGGAAGGCGAGGTGCTGATCAAGTACACCGCCGCGGGCCTGTGCCACTCCGACCTACACCTCACCGATGGTGACCTGCCACCGCGCTATCCGATGGTCGGCGGCCACGAGGGGTCGGGCATCATCGAGGAGATCGGGCCGGGCGTCACCAAGGTCAAGCCGGGCGATCACGTGGTCTGCTCGTTCGTACCGAGTTGCGGCACGTGCCGCTACTGCTCGACGGGCCGACAGTCGTTGTGCGACATGGGCGCAACGATCCTCGAGGGCATGCTGCCCGACGGCACGTTCCGCTTCCACGGTGGCGGCCAGGACTTCGGCGGCATGTGCATGCTGGGGACGTTCAGTGAGTGGGCGACGATCAGCGAGCACTCCGTGGTCAAGGTCGACGACTGGCTGCCGCTGGACAAGGCCGTCCTCGTCGGCTGCGGTGTGCCGACCGGGTGGGGTTCGGCGGTCTACGCCGGCAACGTCCGCGCGGGCGACATCGTGGTCATCTACGGCATCGGCGGCATCGGCATCAACGCGGTGCAGGGCGCTGTGCACGCCGGAGCGAAGTACGTCGTCGTCGTCGACCCGGTCGCGTTCAAACGTGACACCGCAGTGAAGTTCGGCGCCACACACGCTTTCGCGTCTGCGGCCGAAGCTCAGGAGAAGATCACCGAACTGTCCTGGGGCCAGGGCGCAGATGCCGCGATCGTCACTGTCGGCACCGTCGACGAAGACGTGGTGTCCGCGGCGATCGGGTCCATCGGCAAGGGTGGCCAGGTCGTGATCGTCGGACTCTCGAGTCCCGCGAAGTTCACGGTGCACTGGCCCGGCATCGACCTCACCCTCAACGAGAAGACCATCAAGGGCTCGTTGTTCGGTTCGGCCAATCCGCAGTACGACATCATCCGTCTGCTCCGCCTCTACGATGCCGGCCAGCTCAAGCTCGACGAGCTTGTCACCCAGACCTACACCCTCGAGCAGGTCAACGAGGGCTATCAAGATCTTCGTGACGGCAAGAACATTCGTGGCGTGATCATCCACGACGACTGATCGCCCCTCGGTGTCACGGCTCGCCCACTCCGTGACACCGTCCCTTACCCGGCCCGGCCGCGACGGACACCCCGCCGCGGCCGGGCCGTTCCATGTGAGGCGCCGATTCTGCGCGCTGCCGTTGGCCTGCTGAGGTGAATGAGCCATCGGCCACGTCAGCTACTGCGAATCCCGGTCCGAGGGCGACACTGAATCTGCGTCGTATCGGGGTGATGAGTTGGTGCGTACTCGGCATCGTTGCCCTCGTAGTCGTCGCTGCGCTTAGTGATGTGGGCACTCCCGCGGCCGACGGAACCTGAGACAGCTGCCGGAAATTCGCAGCTCGACCAACTATTCTCACCGCATGCAGGCGGTCACACCCACCACGCGTGCCGCGATCCGAGCCGAAGTAACGCATATCGTGCGGCATCCCGGCGATCTCCTGTTGTCCGTGGCGTCGAGCGCAGCGATCGTGCTGTTTCTCTGGTACGTGGTTCCCCGCTCGTGGTTCTTCACCTTCACCGGTCCGGAGGGCCTCCCGTATGCGCTTGCGGGATGGATGTACACCGATGCGTTCGTCACCAATGTGCTGACCAGCGACCCCCAACGAGCTCTGGCAGCTATCGATGATCCCGCAGAACTCACCGCACTGCTACGCGCGAAGGTCGTGGCGGTCTGGTTGATCATCGGCCCGCTGTGCACCGTCATCGCGGTGGCGATCGCGATGACGCATCACACGCACTGGAGGTTCGCCGTCGAGGTCATACTCGCGGTCGCGGTGGTGCCGTTCGGCGCGCTCGCGGTGAGCGGCCTGGTCGGCCTCATGTATCCCTACCATCAACATTCCCTCCGGTGGCGATGGCGGAACAGGCGGCGGTTCCGTCAGGTGATCATCCGCTGGGGGCTGTTGATCGCCATGCCGAATCTCATCTTCCCGCTCGCGTTCGCCCTGATCGTCGTCGCTCCGGTTGCCATCTGGAAGCTCACGAACCGCCAGGGATGGGACACCGCACAGACCGACACCGAGTTCGCGCTGTGCGCACTGCTGGCTGTCCTGGTCACCGCAGCGATCTGGTACAGCGCACACCGATTCGGCGTCTGGTGGGTGAGCAGGCACCGCGATCGTCTCCGCGACTTCCTCCTCGACGCCGACCAGGGCTGACTTTGCTTGAATGGTGATATGTCCCAGGTCACATCCGCAGACGGCACACCCATCGCGTACGACACGGTTGGCACCGGCCCCGTGGTCGTCGTCGTCAACGGGGCGATGTCGAAAGCCTCCGACGCCGCGCCCCTCGCGCAGGCACTGGCCGACGCGGGCTTCACAGGCGTCGTCTTCGATCGACGCGCCCGTGGAGACAGTGGCGACACCCGGCCGTACTCGCCGGATCGCGAGGCCGAGGACCTGGCCGCCGTCATCTCCGCAACCGGCGGCGCGGCCGCTGTGCTCGGGCACTCGTCGGGGGCGATCCTCGCACTGTTCGCCGCGTCGCGGGGCGTACCGATCGACCACCTCTTCCTCTCGGAACCTCCGTTTCGCTTCGGCGAGGACAACCCCGCAACCGACCTCCCCGACAGGCTCCAACAGATGGTCGACGACGGCCAGCGCGCCGACGCCGTGACGACGTTCCAACTCGAAGGTGTCGGCCTCCCACGTGCGATCGTCGAGCAGATCCGGAGGAGTCCCATCTTCGACGACCTGCTGGCCATCGCACAGTCGGTGGTCTACGACGCGACGATCGCGCACGACTTCTCGCAACCGACCCCGCAGATGCTCACCGTCACGATGCCAGTCACGGTTCTCCTCGGCTCCGACACCTTCCCGCTCCTCGAAGCGGCCGCGCCGCGCCTGGCCGAAGCGATCACCGCGGCAGAACTCGTGCGCGTTCCCGAATCCGCGGGACACCGCCCCGACCCTGCCGCCACCGCCCGGGTCATCGCCGAGCGGAAGAACTGAGACCCAGATCGACGTGGCGCCTTACAGCGTCGAACGTGCGCCCGAGTGCGTCGACCGGGCACCTACGCCGACGCCCCCGCTACCTCGACGCTCCGACGCCGCGGCAGGATGAGCCACGCCGCGACGCTCCCGACCACCAGCAGGACCGCGCCGAGCAGGAACCCCGCCTGAAACCCCTCGCGCGGCACCGCGTACCCGCTGGCCACGGCCACCAAGACCGCCAATCCAATGGTGCCCCCGAGCTGCCGCGAACTGTTCACCACGCCCGAGGCCACGCCGACGTCGTCGGGAGACACCCCTTCGGTTGCGACCGCTCCGATCAGCACCATCGAGCCGCCGATCCCAACAGCCGTGACGGCCGACGGCAGCAGGATTCCGAGCCAGAAGTCGAAGTGTGCGGGCATCGTCGCGAACAGCCCGAGACCGATAGCGGCAATCACCCCCAAGACCACGATCGTCATTCGCGCTCCGATCCGCGCGGAAAGTCGGTGTGCCACCGCTATTCCGACGACGACGAAGAGGCAGAACGGCAGAAAGAGCACTCCCGTCACCGCACTCTCGACACCCCACACGGTTTGGATGTAGAGGGAGCAGAAGTAGAAGGCGGCAAGTTGTCCCGCGGCAATCATGAATCCGAACACGTTGGCGCCCAGCACACTTCGCTCACGCACGAGGCTCGGCGGCATCAACGGATGCGACGCCGACCGCTCGATCACCGCGAAGATCCCCAGTAGCACTGCGGCGGTGACGAATCCGCCGACTGCCTGCCACGATCCCCACCCGTGATCGCCGCCGGCGCTGACCGCATACACAAGGGCAGCCACGCCGAGGGTCACGGCGACCGCGCCGGGAACATCCAGTCGCGCAGTGCGTGCGACGTCACGACGTGGAACTCCGCGCAGCGCCGCGAATACCGCGATCGCGATGATCGGCACGTTGACGAGAAGGACCGCTCGCCACGACCACCACTGCGTGAGCACACCACTGAGCACCACGCCCAGCGCACCTCCGGCCGCACCGGCACCGCCCCACAGACCCATCGCCCGTGCCCGAACGGCCGGGTCGCCGATGGTGGCCACAAGTGCCAACGACGCCGGAGCCAACAGTGCTCCCGCAACACCCTGTACGGCCCGAGCGGCGACGAGAACTCCTGCGCTAGCGGCACATCCGCCGACGATGCTCGCCGCCGCGAAGACACCCAGCCCGACGAGAACCGATGTTCGACGCCCCCACAGATCGCCGATCCTCCCACCGAGAAGCATGAACCCGGCGAAGGTCAACAGATACGCGGTGACCACCCACTGCAAGCTCGCGTCCGTGAATCCGAGATCGGCACGCATGGCGGGCAACGCGATGTTGACAAGCGACATGTCCATTGCCACAAGGAATTGCAGCAGGAACACGGTTGCCATGAGCGCACCGTGCCCGCGCCCGACGCGACCATCAACCCGGGCCGTCCCCTGATCTGCCATCGATTCTCCTCTGCCCGTCACTCGATCTGCGTTCACGTACGCGTACGTTTACGTACTAGTACGTGACCTTAGCGGCTGAGCGTCGCCTCGCCAAGGGCACGGCGATGGGATGATGGGACGATGCCCGCAGCCCGATCCCTCCAACTCGACGAGATCGTCGACGCGGCGATCCGCATCCTCGAGCAGGACGGACCGCAGTCGCTGAGCATGCGTCGTCTCGCCGCCGACATGGGCACCAAGCCGATGACGCTCTACAACTACGTTCCGAACAAGGCAGCGCTGCTCGGCCTGGCACTCAACGACGTCGCGGCACGTATCCCGTGGGCCGAACCCACGGGCGCTCCTCGTGACCGCATGATCGCCATCGGTGTCGACATGTACGAGAAGATGCGCAGCATCGGGTGGGTCGTGCCGATCCTCCGCGACGGCATGATCGTCGGCACGCCCGCGCTTGCCCTCGCCGACGCGTTCCTCTCTGCCGCATCCGAACTCGGACTCGACGACGGCGCAGCGCTGGACACCTGGCGAGCCGTCTGGTACCTCGTTGCCTCGGAATTACAGTGGCAGGACACACTTTCCAGGCGGTCAGCCGACGAGGTGTCATGGCACCAATCCATCGACGACAGCGACCTGACCGAGTTTCCGACGGTCAGCCGACTTCTACCCGATTGGGCCGGCCATTCCGCCGACTTCGACATCCGCGACGTGATCACCGCACAGGTCGACGGCGCGCTCGCACAGCACAGCACGACGCGTCGCGCATCGACGCCAGACGACTAGATCTCGAACCGCACGCGGGCGACCTGCACACTGTGGTCCACGGTGGGGTCAAACACGTGCGGCGCGACTGGCACAATGCGAGGCGTGAGCAGAGGTGACGGTCAGTTGTGGGTGCGTGTCCTTCGCTTCGTCGCCGCAGTCGTCGGCATCGCTGCGATCGCGTACGTCCCGGTCACCGCGTCCGAGGGTTTCGGTTTCGCCAATTACTTCAGCTACTTCACCATCCTGAGCAACGTCGGAGCGGCCATCGTGCTGCTCGGCGGTGCACTGTTGGCGCCAATAGGGCTGTGGTGGCAGTGGTTTCGCGGCGCAGCGACCACCGCGATGCTGATCACCGCGATCGTCTACGCACTTCTGTTGTCGCACATCGACGTCAATCTCTCCGGCGAGTGGACCAACACCGTGCTGCACCGCCTCATCCCGCTCGTTCTGCTCATCGACTGGGCAGTCTTCCGACCTAGGGTTCTGCCTGCCCTCTCCTGGTTGACCTGGCTGGCGTTCCCACTCGTCTATGGCGTCTACACATTGACGCGAGGCCCCATCGTCGACTGGTACCCGTACCCGTTCATCGATCCGCGAAGTCAGGGGTACCTGTCGATGACGCTCGGTGTGGTGGTCGTCTTCATCGGGATGACCGCGCTGTCAGCGGGCGTGTACTGGCTCGGCACACGCGGCGCGCGTAGCCGACCGCATGCTGAGCCCACCGCCAGCTGATCTCACCTGTCCGGAGAGTCGACGTCGAGCGCATCGGTGACCATCTCCACCCAGGTGTCGACCACCTGCGCGCGGCGTCGTGCATCGTCCGACAGTGTGTCCGCCAGTCCGAGACCGCGTGCGAGGTCGAGTGTCACCTGTGCGACGCGGTGTGCCCGAGGGTTCGTGCCGTCGGGGTCCAGTGCGGCAACAGTCACCCGATGTGCCGCTCGCGCGAACTTGGCCTCCATCGGCAGAATCAGTTCGCGTAGCGCCGAATCCGACGCTGCCGCCGCCCAGATCTGCAGCGACGCCTTGAATTCGGTCCCGGTGTAGATACTCACGGCCTGCTCGACCGCTATCCGCACGCGCCGTGACTCGTCCGCGTCGGGGCGAATCAACGTGTCGGCGTTGAGGGTGAGGTCGTCGAAGATCTGCTCGAGCGTCGCCGAGATCAATGCCTCGCGTGTGGGAAAGTGGTGTTGCGCAGCGCCTCTGGACACCCCCGCGCGTTGGGCGACCGCGGCCACCGTTGCCGACGCCCATCCCTCGTGAGCCAGAACCTGAATGGCCGAGCGCAGCAACCGTTCCCGCGTCTGGCGGGACCGTTCCTGCTGTGGTTCACGGTTTGTCGTCGTACGCGGAGACGTCATGTTCTCGTAGCTCCGGTGTCGGCTTGCGTTGCGGTCAGATCCCACGGCGGCCGCCCCTTGGACAGAAACGCTTCCATCCCCGCGCGTGCGTCGTCGCCAGCGAACAATGTCGCCGATTCCAGTGCACGACGCTGCGCCAACCGCTCGAACTCGTCGCGCACCGACGCGGTGGTGAGTTCCTTCGACGCGGCGAGGCCGACCGGCGACGCACGTCGGATGCCGTCGAGGATCTCCCCCAACGACTGCGTGAGAGCCTCCGTGCTGTCACACGCTTGCGTGATGACTCCGATCGACGCCGCAACCGACGCGTCGAACTTCTCACCGGTCAGGAAGTATCGACCAGCACCTCGCGCCGTCATCTTCGGCACCAGCACGAGCGAGATCACCGATGGTGCAAGGCCGAGCCGGGCCTCGGTCAGCGCGAAGGTGCTCTTCGGTCCGGCAAGTGCGATATCGGTGGCACCGAGCAGGCCGAAACCTCCTGCCCTGACATGCCCGTCGACGTGTGCGATCACCGGTTTGGGCAGCTCGAGGATCGTGCGCATTAACTCGACCATCGACGACGTCGCTTCGGCAGACGCCTCCTCGGCAGAGGCGCCCCGCTTGAGCGCCTCGCCGAGATCGGCACCCGCACAGAAGGTTCCGCCCGCATGTGTCAGCACGACGGCCCGCACGCTCTCATCGGTCGCCGCCCTCGTCAGTCCCGACGACAGTTGGGTCACCAGCGCGCGACTCAACGCATTGCGGTTGCCCGGCGAGTCGAGTGTGAGCGTCATGACCCCGGCGTCGATCCCGACGTGTACGACTTCGCTGTCTGTGGTGGTCATCGACCTGCGCCTTCCTGTGGTCCTCGGTCAGAGTTGGTCTGCTGTGGTTGGTCTGGGATGAATGGCGAATCGGAAACGGCGGTGCCGGGACGAATCAGTACGACTTCGGCAGTCCAAGACTGGTCTGCGCGACGAAGTTCAGCACCATCTCGCGGCTGACCGGTGCCACACGCGCAATTCGAGCGAGCGAAAGCAGCGGCGCCACACCGTATTCGGTTGTCAGTCCGTTGCCACCCATGGACTGAACGGCTTGGTCGACGATCTTGACGCACGCCTCGGCGGCCGCATACTTCGCCATGTTCGCCGGTTCGGCAGCGCCCCAGTCGTCTCCCGCGTCGTAGAGGGTGGCGGCCTTCTGCATCATGAGCTTGGCCATCTCGAGTTCGATCTTGCCCTGCGCCAGCGGATGTGCGATGGCCTGGTGCGCTCCGATCGGGGTCTTCCAGACCGTGCGCTCCTTCACGTAGTCGACGGCTTTGCCCAGCGCGAAACGACCCATCCCCACCGCCGACGCCGCAGCCATGATGCGTTCTGGATTCAGACCGGCGAAGAGTTGGCTCAGTGCCGCGTCCGGGGAGCCGACGAGTGCGTCAGCAGGCAGGCGCACATCGTCGAGGTAGAGCCCGAACTGCTTTTCCGGGTTCACCAATTCCATGTCGATCATCTTGTATTCGAACCCCGGTGCGTCCGTGGGCACGATGAACAGCGCGGGCCGCAACTTGCCGGTCTTCGCATCCTCGCTCCGACCCACGATGAGAACGGCATCGGCCTGATCGACACCGGAGATGTACACCTTGCGCCCGTTGAGGACCCAGTCCGATCCGTCGCGCGATGCCGTGGTGGTGATCTGATGCGAATTCGATCCGGCGTCGGGTTCGGTGATACCGAAGGCCATGGTGATCGATCCGTCCGCAAGCCCTGGCAGCCACCGGTCGCGCTGCTCGTCGGTGCCGAAGCGCGCAATGATGTTGCCGCAGATGGCCGGCGAGACAACGAGCATCAGCAGGCCGGTGCCCGCCGCCGCGATCTCCTCCATCACGATCGACAACTCGTACATTCCTGCGCCGCCACCGCCGTACTCCTCGGGAAGATTCACCCCGATGAAGCCCAGTTTGCCCGCCTCCGACCACAATTCGTCGGTCTTGCGACCCTCACGGGCGCATTCGCGGAAGTAGTCCTGCCCGTACTTGGTGGCCAGCGCGGCCACCGATGCACGCAGATCGGCCCGTTCAGCCGTTTCGACGAAGCTCATGCGGATGTCTCCTGAGGTGTTGGTGCGTCGGAATGCTCTGTCTCGCTGTCGTTGTCGGCCTCATCGGTGATGATCGCAAGCACATCGCCGACGGCGAGTTGGCGTCCCGCTTCGACGGCGAGCGTGCTGACCACACCGTCGGCGGGAGCCGCGACGGTGTGCTCCATCTTCATCGCCTCGAGCCAGATCAACGGCTGACCGGCGGTCACACGGTCGCCTTCGGAAACCGCAACGCGGATCACCGAACCCGGCATCGGCGCGAGGAGCGAACCCGGTCGCGCAACGGCACTGGGATCGACGAATCGCGGCGGCCGACGGAAGTGCACCGACGCGCCTGCGGTGTCGACGTAGACGTCGTCGCAGTATCGCGCGACGTCGAAGGTCCGTCGAATGCCGTTGTGGGAGAGTACGACCTGCTCTGTCGTCGTGGATACGACCTTGGTGTCGGCGACGTCGGGAAGCTCGACGCTCCCGCCTCGGGTGCACCGGTATCGAACCTCGTGTTCGACGTCGTCGTCGGTACGGAACGTCTTGTGCGAGTACTGCGACGGCATGTTCCGCCAGCCTGCGGGCAGACTTCGCTGGACGCGAGCGCGTTCCCGGTTGACGGCCACCTCCGCCAGCGTTGCGGCAACGGCGGCGAGTGTCACCGTCGACTCGTCGGCCAGCGGCGCCGACAAGACGTCGAGGCCGATCTGGTCGAGATATCCGGTGTCGGTATCGCCGCTGAGGAACGTCGGCTCCCGCAGCGTGTTCACCAGCATGTCGCGGTTGGTTGTCGGGCCGTGGAGCGCCGCGTCGGACAGCGCTCTGGCGAGAATCGCAGCGGCACGAGCACGTGTCGGCGCCCAACTGATGACCTTGGCCAACATCGGATCGTAGAACGTCGAGATCTCCGAGCCTGATTCGATACCCGCGTCCACACGCACGCCCGGACGGTCGAGCGGACCGAAATGCGTCTGCGCGTCGATCTCGATGCGGTGCATGGTTCCCGACTGCGGTTGCCATCCCGCAGACGGATCCTCGGCGTAGAGGCGGACCTCGATCGCGTGGCCGCGAGTACCGGGCTCCTCGACGTCGAGGTGCTCGCCCATCGCGACACGCAGTTGCCAGGCAACGAGGTCGGTCCCCGTCGTGAGTTCCGTGACCGGATGTTCCACCTGCAGACGCGTATTGGTCTCCAGGAAGTAGAAGCGACCGGTCTCGTCGGCGAGGAATTCCACGGTTCCCGCACCCGTGTAGCCGATCGCCGACACGGCCTTCCTGGCGGCGTCGTAGAGGCGTTCACGGAGATCTCCGCCGATCCGTTCGACGAGAGGCGCAGGGGCCTCCTCGATCACCTTCTGGTGACGACGCTGGATCGAGCATTCACGCTCTCCGACGGCCCAGACGGCGCCGTGCTCGTCGGCGAGCACCTGCACCTCAATGTGTTGTCCCCGTTCGACATACGGCTCGCAGAAGACCGTCGGATCACCGAAGGCCGACGCCGCTTCGCGTTCGGCAGCGGCAACCTGCTCGGCCAACTCGTCGACCGACCGCACGATCCGCATGCCGCGTCCACCGCCGCCCGCAGACGCCTTGATCAGCAGTGGGAGGTCGCTCTCGGTGACTCCGGCAGGGTCGATGTCGCCCAGGACGGGTACGCCTGCGTCGGCCATCAGCTTCTTGGCGTTGACCTTTGACCCCATCGCGTCGATCGCCCCGGGTGGGGGCCCGATCCACGTCAGTCCCGCGTCTATCACCGATTGCGCGAACTCCGCGTTTTCCGAGAGGAATCCGTAGCCGGGATGAATCGCATCCGCGCCCGCGAGCTTGGCGGCCTCGATGATCTTGTCACCGCGCAGATAGGTCTCTGCCGACGTCGAGCCGGGAAGTGCCACAGCGACATCGGCTGCGGCGACGTGCGGCGCATCGGCGTCCGGATCGGAGTAGACCGCAACGGTCCCGAGGCCCATCTGACGACAGGTCACGAACACACGTCGCGCGATCTCGCCGCGATTGGCGACAAGCACCGAGGTGATCGTTGAATGTTGTTCTGTCATCTCACACCTCACATCCGGAAGACGCCGAAACTCGACGTCCCCTCGACCGGACCGTTATGGATCGCCGACAAGCACAGCCCCAGAACGGTTCTCGTGTCACGCGGGTCGATCACACCGTCGTCGTAGAGCATGCCCGACAAGAACGCGGGCACCGATTCGGCCTCGATCTGCGCCTCGATCATCTGCCGCATCCCCGCGTCTGCCGCCTCGTCGACAGTGCCGCCACGAGCCTCGGTCGCCGCGCGCGAGACGATCGAGATGACGCCTGCCAGTTGCGCGGCTCCCATCACCGCCGACTTCGCGCTCGGCCAGGCGAACAAGAATCGCGGATCGTATGCCCGCCCGCACATTCCGTAGTGACCCGCGCCGTAGCTGGCACCCATCAGCACCGACAGGTGCGGCACCTTCGAATTCGACACCGCGTTGATCATCATCGCGCCGTGCTTGATGATGCCGTTCTGTTCGTACTCCTTACCGACCATGTAACCGGTTGTGTTGTGCAGGAACAGCAGCGGCGTGTTGGAGCGATTGGCGAGCTCGATGAACTGCGTGGCCTTCTGCGCCTCCTGGCTGAACAACACACCTTGCGCGTTGGCCAGGATGCCGACGGGATAGCCGTGGATGTCGGCCCATCCCGTGCACAGCGAGTTGCCGTACTCGGGCTTGAACTCGTCGAAATCGCTGTCGTCGACGACGCGCGCGATCACGTCGCGCGGGTTGAACGGGATCTTGAGATCTGGCGGGACGATGCCGAGGAGTTCCTCGGGGTCGTAGCGCGGTTCCCGCACCTGCGCGCGCGGTTGTCCGCCCGCCTTGGTCCAGTTGAGCCGCGACACGATCCGACGCCCGATCCGGATCGCATCCTGTTCGTCGGCGGCGTAGTAGTCGGCAAGACCCGACGTGCGCGCGTGCATCTGAGCGCCGCCAAGGGACTCGTCGTCGCTTTCCTCGCCGGTGGCCATCTTCACCAGCGGCGGTCCGCCGAGGAACACCTTGGAGCGTCCGTCGATCATCACGACGTGATCGCTCATGCCCGGGATGTACGCTCCGCCGGCCGTCGAGTTACCGAAGACCAATGCGATGGTCGGGATACCCGCCGCCGACAGCCGCGTCAGATCGCGGAACATCCGCCCGCCGGGGACGAACACCTCCTTCTGCGTCGGCAGATCGGCACCACCCGACTCGACGAGCGAGATCACCGGGAGTCTGTTCTGCATGGCGATATCGTTGGCGCGCAGTGTCTTACGCAGCGTCCACGGATTCGACGTCCCGCCCTTGACCGTCGGGTCACTGGCAACGACGAGACATTCGACCCCCTCGACGACGCCGATCCCCACGACGACCGACGCTCCGACGTGGAAGTCCGACCCATACGCCGCGAGCGGGCACAGTTCGAGAAAGTCCGAATCCTCGTCGAGCAGCATCTCGATGCGCTCACGCGCGGTCATCTTGCCGCGCTTGCGATGCCGCTCGACGTACTTGTCACCGCCACCCGCGAGGGCCTTGTCGAGTTCACCGTGTATCTGGTCGAGCTTCTCCAGCATCGAATCGCGTGCGGCGGTGAAGTCGTCACTCGTCGAGTCGATCGTCGAACGCAATGCGGTCATCGTGTGCTCCCCTGTGCGATGTAGCCGAGTCGTTTTGCCGCGAGCCCGCTCAGGATCTCGGTGGTTCCCCCACCGATCCCCAGGATTCGCATGTCCCGATACTGACGCTCGACCTCGGTGCCCGTCATGTAGCCGAGGCCACCGAAGAGCTGAACAGCCTTGTCGGCCACCCACTCCCCGGTCTGCACCGCGGTGTTCTTCGCGAAACACACCTCGGCGATCAGGTCGTCGTCGGACGTCACCTTGCGGTTGACGACCCCACGCGCGTAGGTCCGCGCAACGTCGATGCGTCGAGCCATCTCGGTCAGCGTGTCCTGCACCGACTGTCGGGCGGCGAGCGGCTTGCCGAAGGTCTCGCGTTCGCGGGTCCAGTCGAGAGTGAGGTCGAGGCAGCGTTGCGCACTGGCGTAGGCCTGCACGGCGAGTCCGGACCGTTCGGTCACGAACGCCGCGGCGATCTGGGCGAATCCGCTGTTCTCGGCGCCGACGAGGTTCGTCGCCGGAACGCGTACGTCGACAAAGGCCAACTCCGCGGTGTCCGAACTGCGCCACCCCATCTTGTCGAGCTTGCGCGTCACCGTGAAACCCGGTGTGTCCTTCTCGATCACGAGAAGCGAGACCCCGGACGCTCCCGGTCCGCCTTTACGTACCGCGGTGACGACGAAGTCGGCGCGCACCGCGGAGGTGATGTAGGTTTTGGCGCCGTTGACGATGAAGTCGTCGCCATCGCGCTGTGCCCGCGTCGTCAGATGCCCGACGTCGCTTCCGCCGCCCGGCTCGGTGATCGCAAGGCTGCCGATCTTCTCGCCTGCGAGCGTCGGCCTCACCCATCGGTCGATCTGGTCGGGATCGCCTGCGGCGATCAAGTGCGGCAACGCGATCCCGTGCGTGAACAGCGACGCGAAGACGCCCGCGGCACCACCCGCGTAGTGGAACTCCTCCCCGAGAATCGACGCATCGATGAGGTCGCCGCCACTGCCACCGACGGACTCGTCGATGCCCAGTCCGAAGAGACCGAGTTTGGCTGCCTCGGAATGCAACTCGCGGGGAATCAGGCCGTCGCGTTCCCACTCGTCCTGTGCAGGCAGCACATGACGTTCGACGAATCCGCGAACCGCGTCACGCAGGGCGCGTCGTTCCGGCGTTTCCCACTGCGGATCTACAAGTGGCACAGCTCAGTTCCTTTCCGAGGACTCGGATGATGGCGCGGCAGAGGTCGTCTCGGCGACGAAGCTCAGCGGTATGGGCACAGGTCGCGAACGCAGCCACTCGCCCATCCCCTTGGCCTGCGGATCGAAGCGCACATTGTCGGCGACCCCGCGCCCGAGCACTCCCTCGATGACGAAGTTCAGCGCCGACAGGTTGGGCAGCCGGAAGCGCTTGACCTCGAGGTCGGTGATCTCCGGCAGGAGCTTCTTGATCAGCTCGACGTCGAGTGTCGCGTCGAGCCAGTCGAAGTGTTCCGGATTGCGCACCCACACACCGATATTGGCGCTGCCTCCCTTGTCGCCGCTGCGCGCTCCCGCCACCAGACCGAGTGGCGACGCCGCCGTGGGCCCGGGATCGTCGACGTCGACGACGCTGCGCGGTTCGGACGCGTCAGCGGGAACCTGGGTACGCAGTGGACTCGGTTCGATGCTCTCGCTCACGCCGTCTGCGAATGACACACGATGATCGACGAGCTTCGCGTCGACGTATCCCGGCTCGAAAACGCCGAAGGGAGCTCCCTTCCCGGGTGGTGCGAGCATCGTGAACCCGGGAAAGGTCGCCAGCGCCAGTTCAACCGCGGTGTTGCTGAATGCACGGCCGACCTTCTCGGGGTCGGTGTCTCGGGCAACGCAGCGCAGCAGCGCCGTCGCCTGTTCCTCGGTCTGCGCGTCGGGTCGATCGAGTCGTGCCAACTCCCACGTCATCTGCTCGGGCACCGACGACAGTTCCGCGCGGAACTGATCGCGGAACAGTTCGGCCTTGTCCTCGATGTCGAGTCCGGTGATCGCGACGG
This sequence comes from Gordonia sp. 852002-51296_SCH5728562-b, assembly GCF_001665475.1. Taxonomy (NCBI): domain Bacteria; kingdom Bacillati; phylum Actinomycetota; class Actinomycetes; order Mycobacteriales; family Gordoniaceae; genus Gordonia; species Gordonia sp. 852002-51296_SCH5728562-b. The sequence goes on from NZ_LZMI01000041.1 coordinate 22,540, forward strand.
TGATCTCGTTGCGGAAGCCTGCGAGATGGTTGAGCGAGACCTTCACCGTCTCGGGCGGCGCCTCGCCCTTGACACCACTGATGGCAACCCGATCCTCACCGTCGGAACGCAGCGTGATGGTGTCGAGCCGGGTGGTCACGTCCGGGCCGAGGTAGCGAGGACCACCGACCTCGTAAAGCAGTTGTGCCGTCACGGTTCCCACGGTCACCGCACCGCCGGTGTCGGGATGTTTGGTGATCACCGACGTACCGTCGGAGGCGATCTCCGCGATAGGGAATCCGAGGTGTCCCATCCGGGGCAGCTCCGTGAAGAACGAGAAGTTTCCGCCTGTCGCCTGCGCGCCGCATTCGATCACGTGACCCGCGACGACGGCACCCGCGAGAGCGTCGAGATCGCCGTATTCCCAATCGAATGCGCTCGCAGCGGGCCCAACGGTCAACGAGGCATCGGTGATCCGCCCGGTGACGACGACGTCGGCACCCGAATCGAGCGCCGACTTGATGCCGAACGCGCCGAGGTATGCGTTTGCCGTCAGCGGTGTGCCGAGTCCGAGATCGTCTGCGCGGTCTAGGATGTCGTCGCCGTCGACGAAAGCGATCGATGCGTCGACGCCGAGCTTGTCCGCCAGTTCGCGCAGCGCAACCGCGAGGCCGTGCGGGTTGAGGCCGCCGGCGTTGCTCACGATCCGCACGCCCTTGTCGACGGCGAGCCCGAGGCACTCCTCCATCTGGCGCAGAAATGTCTTGGCGTAACCCGTTTTCGGGTCCTTCAAGCGATCGCGGCCGAGGATGAGCATGGTCAGCTCGGCGAGATAATCGCCTGTCAGATAGTCGAGTTCACCACCCTCGAGCATCTCGCGCATCGCGCTGAAGCGATCGCCGTAGAAGCCTGAGGCGTTGCCGATTCGGACGGGGCGGTTCGATCGGCCGGTGTTGGTACGACTTGTGGTTGACGTCATCGCTACTCCGATTCGGATGGTCGACGGTGCGCACAGTTCTTGTGCTCGGACATTCAGAAGGTTGCGGCGTTGCGCGGGGCACGGCCCGCTCCGGGAGGACCGGCGAAGCACTGTGCGATTGCGGCCCATTCGCGGGCGCGCTCGCCGTCGAGTTGCAGGTCGAGGTCTTCGAGCGCACGTCGCTGGGTGACGAGCTGACAGAAGTCGACAGCGGGCCCGCGCACTGTGCCGTCGACGGCGTCGGGATCATCGGGTCCCCACGTCCACAGCTCGCCTGACGGAGCGACCAGTTCGATCCGGAAGGGCCGCTGCGGCGGTGTCATCCCGTTGACCGAATACGCGAAATCGCGCGTGCGGACACCGATGTGAGCGACGTGCCGGATGCTGCCGGCCGGTTCGAGTTCGACGCCGAGCGCGTCGGCGATGTCGAGTCCGTGCGCCCAGGTCTCCATCATCCGTGCGGTGGCCATCGACGCCGCAGACATCGGCGGCCCGAACCACGGGATCTTCGCGCCGTCCGAAACGCCGACGAGTGCCTGCCCCAGTGCGGCGCGCGCGGCGCGCCAGTCGTCGAGCAACTCGCCCTTCGGGCGTGCGGCGCCTTCTTCGGCGGTCACATCGGTGAAGCCGTCGATGTTGCGCATCGCCTCTGCGACGACCTCGGCGAAGGCTTCGGAGTCGGTGGCCGCGAGGAGCGCCACCTTGTCCGTCCAGTACAGATGCGCGATCTGGTGCGCGACCGTCCACCCCGGCGCCGGAGTATCGGTGTGCCACGCAGCGTCGTCGAGCGACGACACCAGCGCGTCCAGTTCATCTCCTGCGGCGGCGAGATCAGCCACGAGATCACTCACGATCGACATGTAAGCAGCGTCACACAGTCGACCGTAAAAAGCAATCACGCTTGCTTGTTTTTATCCCCCGGCCAGTTCAGAGGCCCATCGTATGCACTACGTAGGCTTGTCGACGATGAGTATTCGACCGCCCCGCATCAGTCGGCTGCCAACTCCCCACCTCGAACCGTTCGACGCGCAACACGTCGTCGCCGGCGACGTGATCGAGGCTTCCCTGATCGCCGACACCGACCTCGGGGGCGTCGACTTCGGCGACGTCTCACTCACGACGTGCTCGGTGGTGCGCACGTCGCTCGACGACGCCGACCTCACCGGCGTCCGAGTCGTCGACAGCAGATTCGACGAGGTGAGCAGCGCACGCGTGTTCGCGCCGCGCTCGATGCTGCACAACGTGCGCATCGAGAACAGCCGAATCGGCGCGCTCGACCTCTTCGGCGGAAAGATGCGTTCGGTGATCATCTCCGACTGCAAGCTCGGTCTGGTCAACCTCAGCGGCAACGAGGCCCGCGACGTGATCTTCCGATCGTGCGTCATCGACGAACTCGACGTCTCGGAGGCCGCGTTGACGCGTGTCTCCTTCGACGACACCACCGTCGCCTCACTCGACGTCCACCGCGCCACGCTGACCGACGTCGACCTCCGCGACCTGCGTGTGAACAGCGTCCGCAATCTCGGAGGGCTTGCGGGCGCGACGATCACCGCCCATCAGGCCGTCGGGCTTGCCGAGCAGTTCGCCGCCCACCTCGGTATCGCCGTCGAATAGCGCTGTTTTCAGCGGAAGTGGATATCCGCGGCGCCGTCGGCGAGCAGCGTGCCGTCGGGGCCCGTCATGCGCGTCGAGAACGTCGCAATCCGACGCCCCACCTTCAACGGCTCGACGTCGACGATCACGCGACTACCGTCAACTGGCGGTGAGCGGAAGTACGCCACCGAGAGATCACCGACGCGGTACTCCTGGCCAGCACGAGCCTTCTGCTGCCCCGCAAGTGAGCACGCCACACCGACGATGGTGCCGATCACTCCACCGTGCATGGTCCCGAACATGTTGCCCATCCATGCCTCCGTGTCGACGACGAGTCGCAGGGCGTTCGACGGCGCGCCGTCGGCGTCGATGGTGGCGTTGAGCAACTCGGCGAGCGGACCACGGTCGCGCTCTCCGCGAGCGATCTGCGCAACGATGGTCTCTCCATCGAGATCATCCGGAATCGCTTGCGCAAGAACAGCATCGAGCGATGCGGCGTCGGGGATGTCGTGCGCCGACTCTGCATTGTCGAAATCGTCCGGAACCGCCCGTCCCACGGCGACGTTGCGCGCGGTGCCGACGCAGAACTCCTCGGTTCCGTTGCCGACGCGAATCTCGGTGACACCGACCTTGGCGTCGTGCATCAGCAATTGCGCCGTGCCGGTGAGGTGGTCGGTGAGTCCTGCCCGCCCGACGGTCGACAACGCCAGGCGAGCCTGCATGCACGGCGAGTCAGTGGCGCGGTGATACGGGATGCCACCGATGTGGTCGAAAAGGACCGCATACGCGGGGAGGTCGATGAGTCCGCGATGATCGGCGAATCGCGGGCCGAGTTGCTGCTCCGCGACGACCACGCCGTCGTCGATACGCAGCGATCCGACGCCGAACGCCGCGACCGGATCGCGCACCACACCTGTCGTCGGCGCGGCACCGGAGTCGTCGTGGTTGTTGTCGTTCATGGGTTCACTTCATCACCCTGCGTCCCGGGGCGAGATTCCGCCCCCGGGACGCAGGGAGACCGATCACACTCAGATAACCCCGAGAGTTCGCAGCCCACGCGCGTAGTTGGCGATTACCTGCGAGGTGATGTGTGGAATATCGGCGTACTCGGCCGTCGCTGTGGCCACATTCCCCGAACGAACCGCCTCGGCGAAGAGCGGTGCGTTCACCACGCCGGCGTCGAGAGGTTCGACAGCGCGCACGTAATTGTGCAGCAGCGGGATCAATGAGTGTCGACGTTGCTTCTCCGGCAGATCGGCGAGGGCGTCGGAGAAGAGTCGGTACCAGCGGTCGTAGTCGTCGACGAATGCGATCTCTTCGCCGGACTCGATGAGCCAGCCGACAAATGTGTCGAGGTCGATACCGTCGGAGTGTGGATTGACCGCGTTGTACGTGACGTGACCGTCGCTGACCGCGAGCGTCGAGATGGCCGCGGCCAGGAAGTCGACGGGAAGCGCGTCGTAGTGCGCTCTTGCGCGACCACCGTCGGCGTCGAGTCGATAGAACGACTGTGGCGCGAGGCCTGTCGCCAGGACGCTCATCAGCAGGCGCGTGAACATATCCGGCAAGTTGAGCTGACCGAGGTCGCTGTCGTCGGCCACGATCATGTCGCATCGGAACACGCTGACGGGCAGCCCGAAACGGTCGTGGGCGTCTGCCAGCAGCACCTCCCCCGCCCACTTGCTGTTGCCGTAGCCGTTCGCGTAGCCCTCGTGTACCTCTCGCGTCGCGCTGAGCTCACGAATGTCTGTGTCCTCCACCAGTTCCGCGGAGCCGACCTGGTCAGCCACTCCGACGGTCGAGATGTAGACGTAGGGCTTGCGGGTCGTCGTCAGCGCGAGGCGGATCAGTTCCGCTGTTCCAGAGACGTTCGGGCCGAACAACTCCCGATAGGGCAGCAGATGATTGACCAGTGCCGCGGGGTCGACGATGAGGTCGACTTCGGCGGCGAGCCGGTTCCACACCGCGTCGTCGAGTCCGAGACTCGGCGAGTCCTTGTCACCCGCGAGCACCGTGAGGTGATCTGGTGCCAGCCGCAAGTAGTCGGCGCGCAGCGGACCGTCGCCGACATCGAAGATCGCGTCGAGGCGTCGCCGGGCGGTCTCGTCATCGGACGCTCGGACCAGACAGGTGACGTGGCCGTCGACGCGGGCAACGCGCCGTAACCATTCGACGGCGAGGTATCGACCGAGGAATCCCGTTGCTCCGGTGAGCAATACCTCACGCACATTCTTATCGGCGGGCGGCACGGTCGACGCACCCGCCAGCGTTGCCTCGTCGAGAAAGGCGTCGACAGTGAGCTCGTCGGCACGCAGATACTGCTGGTCGGCATGCACGATGTCCGCCGTGGGGCGTGCCTCGCCCTCCCGTCCGTCGATGTAGTCGGCGATGGCTGCGAGGTCCGAGGACGGACTCGTCAGCACACCCACCGAGACCTGTGCGTCGAAGACGTCGCGGAGTGTGTTCCCAAGGGTGACGGCGGTCAGCGAGTCGCCACCGAGATCGGTGAACCTCGAGTGCGCAGTCACCTCATTCCCGGCGAGATCGAGTGTGGCCGAGACGATGTCGATCAGTACGTCGAGCGTCGGCCGACCCGCTGCGGATGCCCGAGCATCGCGAAGTCGATCGGCGCGGGCATTCGCGAGGTGTAGGTACAGGTCTTCGAGAGCGGGACCGTACGCCTCCTTGAGACGAGGCCGCGCGAGCTTGCGAATCCCGGTCAACAAGCCGTTGGCCTCAGAGAACGCGGTGCGTTCGACGATGATGTCACGCGGTATCTCCACCGGCGCAAGGCCGTTGCGCTCGCCGATGTCGCGGACGGCTCGCAGCAGCGTCGCGTGTAGTTCCTCGTCGTCGGAAGACGCGTCGACGGCGTCATCGGTTGGCACCACGACCGCCAGCAGGTACGGGCGTGAACTGTTGCCGTACACGTAGATCTGACGGATCGGCGGTGAGGTCAGCGCGCTCTCGACGCGCGCAACCGTCACGAACTCGCCCTGCGACAACTTCAACACGTTGTTTCGACGGTCGAGGTAGACGAGCTGATCGGGCCCGGTTTCGGCCATGACGTCGCCGGTTCTGTAAAAGCCCTCGTCGTCGAACATCTCCGCGGTGAGTTCCGGTCGCCGATAGTAACCGGCGAAGATGTCGGTGGTCTTGACGAGCAGCTCGCCGCGCGGGTGCGGGGTATCGGTTGTGCGATAGCCGAGTTCGGGGACGTCGACGAGCTTGTAGTCGATGACGGGTGGCCGGATCACGGCCCCGTTGCGGATGACGCCACCCGCCTCGGTAGATCCGTAGCCCTCGACAAGCGGGGCGTCGAGCATGCTCTCGACGAAGTCGACGACCTCGGGCGAGATCGGCGCCGAGCCGGTCACGGCGAGTTGTGCACGTTCGAAGTAGCTGCGCCGCATCGCGGCGAGGACGTCGGCGTGCGAATCCGTCTCGGCGCCCTCGATTTCGGACAGATACTGCTGGTGCAGCATCTCCCAGATGCGCGGCACGAAATGCAGTTCGGTCGGCGCGACGGCCGCGAGGTCGTCGAGGAGTTCCGACAGGTCTGGCCGCGCGGTGAAGTAGGCGGTACCGCCGTTGCCGAGCGTTCGCATGAGCGTCGCTCTGCCCATCACGTGACTCATCGGCAGGAAGTTCAGGGTGACCCAGGCGTGGTCTTCGCTCGCATCGTCTTCCACTGTGGCACGGTCTGTTTCGAGTCCGAATCCCTGTCGGATCAACCGAAGCACTGCGTCCTGGGTGTACATCGCACCCTTCGGGGCGCCGGTGCTGCCGGAGGTGTAGATCAGCAGCGCGAGGTCGTCGGGTTGCGCGTCGGCGCCGGCTTGCAGCGCCTCTTCGACGACGTCGGTGATCGACGACTCGGCGTCGAAGTGCACATAGTGGACCGTGATTCCGAGCGGTTCCAACAGAGCGCGCGCACGTTCGACGGCGTCGAGTGTGGCTTCGGAGACGTCGAAGACGACGAGGTGCGCAAGGTCGGCGCGCGTCCCGTTCTCGAACAGTGCGGTGACCCTGGACAACGAGTTCGTCGACACCGCAAGGACTTTGGCCTCCGTCTCGCCGAAGATGTCGGCCAACACGGAATCCGCACCCCCTGACTGCAGCGGCACCTCAACCGCGTGAAGGGGACCGAGAATTGCGAGGCTCACTGCCGTGTAGTCGGCGCTGGTGAACCCCAGAGTGGCGACCCGATCGCCGGGCCCGACGTCCGCCGCGTCGCGCAGGAGCGATGCGACGGCCGCGACCCGACTACCGAGTTCACGGAAACTGACTGTGGACCAAAGTGATTCGTGCTCGGCATCGCGGAAACCGAGCGCAGGACGGTCGGCGTACCCCTCGAAGAGAACTCGAAGTGCACCCTCCACCGACGTTTCTTCCCGGAGGCGGGCAGCAACGTCGGAGTCGGGGCGCCGCGCGGACACCGCGGCAGCAGGATCGGTGGAAAGATGGGTGGACATCAACAACCTCCGAACAATAGACGATTATTAGGGATGCGAAGTAATACATCTCCACTGTTCTCCCCTGAATCGCCGCTGCGCCACGATCGGTGAGCCATCTCACCCGCAGATGCGGCGAACCCGACACTTCTGCGCCGTATGCGCGTGCGCCACGCGTTCTTTTCGCGGCGATCGGTTCGGGGTGGGCGGCCGCGCGCCGCCTTCCGGGCCCGATAACACGGCCGCCGCGCTCGGCGTCGTTCCTCATCGAACTTCGCCGACAGCCTCACCCCACGCAGCCGAAAGTAGGGGAGGGATTGTTTCCTCGAGTTGTCGACGTTTCCCCGCGCAACTTCTCGAGAAAGGGTACGAAACCCGCGGAAAGGTTCTTTCCCCTAGTTTCTGCACCCCCCGCCGACCGACCCGACGGCGCCAGCACCACCCTCCCCGACGCTCCCCGCGCGCCGTCGAACACTTCCGCCACTCCCCGAACCCTCCCCGCGCAACTTCTCGAGAAAGGGTACGAAACCCGCGGAAAGGTTTTCCCTACTTCCTGCGCCCCGCCCCAGCCTCACCCCAGCGACCCGAGCGCGCCCGCACGCGCGCTGGTACCGTTAAATCCAACTGTGACAGAAGGGGCTGGTGATACCAGTGGGACGAACACTTCAGCGCGCTGCGCTCGGGGCTGCTATCGGACTGACGGCCACGTCGACGCTCCTGGCGACGGCCGGGTCCGCGCACGCCGCGCCGGCCGCCGACCCGCAGATCCCTGCGTCGTCGATCTCGCAGACTCCGAATGCAGGCATCGCGACCAGCGGCGACATCCCCTTTGCTGCGTTCGTCGCTCCGATCGCGGCGGCGTCGCCCGACCCGAACACACTGCGGGTGTGGCTCGAGCCGATGCCGGGCAACGCCTGCGCCGCGGCGCTGCGCTCGGCGGTCGTCGGGTTCGAGTGGCACAACACCGCCACCAAGAAGTCCGGGACCACCACCTTCGCGGCATGCAAGGAGGGCAAGCCCGCGCTCAGCCCCGCACTGCAGACCGGGCCGGGGCCGATCTCGTTCACCACGAGCGTCGTCGGACGCGGTGGCGCGACGTTCACCCTGAGTCCCGGAAGCGGCACCATCTCGCGCTGACCGCCACGTCGAGCGGCATCGCCAAGCGTTGGTAGACAATTTCTCGAATCTGTATACCCCGCCGTAGAACAGGTTCTAGATTTGGCGCATGGCGCAGACCGTGACCGAACTCCTGATCGACCGTGACAACGACGACTCCCTGGCGATTCTGTACGACGACAGTCGCTGGACATGGCGCGAATATCTCGACGACGCGCGGCGCACCGCGGCCACCGTCCTCGGCCGCGCCGACACCAAGCGCCCGATGCACATCGGCGTCCTGCTCGACAACAGTCCCGCGATGCTCATCGCGCTCGCCGCAGGCGCGCTCGGCGGGTACGTGACGGTCGGGATCAACAACACTCGACGCGGCGAGGCTCTCGCCAACGACATCGTGCGCGGCGACTGCCAGATCCTGCTCACCGACGCCGAGCACCTTCCACTCCTCGACGGCCTCGAGCTTCCCGGAGTCGAGGTCATCGACACATCGTCCGCCGAGTGGCCCCGGCTTCTCGCCGACGCGGAGGAGCTGACCCCGCACTCGGTACCGAACGCTACCGACCCCTTCATGCTGATCTTCACCTCGGGCACGAGCGGCAACCCGAAGCCGGTTCAGTTGGCGCACATGCTCGTTCCGTTCGCCGGGCCGCCCCTTGCCGAACGCTTCGGCATCACCTCCGACGACATCTGCTATCTCTCGATGCCGCTCTTCCACTCCGCGGCGCTCCTCGGAGGGTATTGCGTCGCAGCCGTTTCCGGCGCGGCAATGGTGCCCGCCAGATTCTCTGCTTCCCGATTCCTCGACGACGTTCGGCGCTACGGCGTCACCTACATGAACTACGTCGGCAAGCCTCTCGCCTACATCCTCGCGACTCCCGAGCAACCCGACGACGCAGACAACACACTGCGCGCCGCATTCGGCAACGAAGCCACCGACCGCGACATCGACGACTTCGCACGACGTTTCGACTGCCAGGTCTGGGACGGCTTCGGCTCCACCGAGTTGGCGATCATCATCACCCGCGAACCAGGAACTCCACGCGGCTCCGTCGGGAAGGGGTTTCCCGGCGTCGCCGTCTACAACCCGGCAACCGGGACCGAGTGTCCACCAGCACAATTCGACGACACCGGCGCACTCCTCAACGCCGACGACGCGATCGGTGAGATCGTCAACACCTTCGGCGCGGGCATGTTCACCGGCTACTACAACGACCCCGCGACCACGTCGGAAAGGCTGCGCGACGGCATGTACTGGTCGGGTGACCTCGCCTACAAGGACGCCGACGGTTGGCTCTACCTCGCCGGCCGCACCGGCGACTGGATGCGTGTCGACGGCGAGAACATGACAGCAGGCCCCATCGAGCGAATCCTGTTGCGCCTACGCGACATCAGTCAGGTCGCCGTCTACGCGGTTCCCGACGATCAGGTTGGCGACGCGGTCATGGCGGCCGTCATCCTCACCGACGACAGTTCCTTGACCCCAGGCGAGTTCGCGCAATTCCTTGCGGCGCAGCCAGATCTGTCACCGAAAGCATGGCCACGGTACGTCCGCATCGCCGACGACCTGCCGACGACGGCGACAAACAAGATCGTCAAACGTCAGCTCAAACACGAGGGCGTGAGCGCGGGCGACGATACCCTCTGGGTACGCGAACCGCGCGGCACCGAGTACCGCGCGGCGTCGCCCGCGAGCGTGTGACATCTCGACGGTGACACCGATGAACGCGGTGGAATCGATGCACACAGTGAAATCGTCGCACTCGGGAGAATCGATGCTCCCCGAGCTCGGCTACTACGCACTCTCACGGCATCCGGTATGCCCCGCCGATCTCGTCGACGAGGCGAAGTTGGCCGAGCGCATCGGTCTCGGCACAGCATTCGTGTCCGAACGGTTCAACATCAAAGACGCAGCCGTGCTCAGCGGAGCACTCGGTGCTGCGACGAGCCGCATGGGAATCGCGACTGCCGCAACCAATCACAACACCAGGCATCCCATCGTCACCGCCACGATGACGGCAACCCTCGCGGAGCTGACGAACGACCGGTTCGCGCTCGGCTTGGGCAGGGGTATCTCCGCACAGTGGCAGATCCTCGGGATCGACGATGTGACCAGTGCACAGTTGGCCGACATCAGCGACGTGCTGCGTCGACTGTGGCGCGGTGAGATGATCGGCGGCCACGACGGCCCCGCGGGCTCGTATCCACTGCTGAATCTCGGTGTGGCCGTTGCACCCGTGCCCATTCTGCTGGTGACCATGAGTGAAAGAACCCTGGAACTGGCGGGACGAATCGCGGACGGCGTCGTCCTCCACACCTTCCTCGACGACGCGGCGACGTCGAAGGAGGTTGCCACCGTGCGGGATTCAGCCCTCCGCGCGGGCCGTGATCCGGAAATGATTCGGATCTGGTCGGTGCTGGCAACCGTCGGCGACGAGCTCGCGGACCAGGATCGCCAACGCAGACTCTACGGCCGTCTCGCGACCTACCTGCAGGGCTACCCAGATGCACTCATGCGTGCGAACCGCTGGAGCACAGCCGATCTCGATCGTGTTCGCGCAACGTCTGCATTCTCCGAGGCCACCGGCCCCATCGACGCCACCGCAACGGCCGAACAACTCGACGAACTCGCACAGGCGATTCCGCAACACTGGGTCGCCGACAGCGCCGTCGGTTCGGCATCCGACTGCGCCACCGCGGTGGCGAGGCAATTCGATCTCGGCGTCGACTCTGTCATCCTGCACGGCGCGACTCCGACTGAGCTGGCGCCGGTGATCGACGCGTACCGCGCGAAGCGCTCCCCTGCCGTACGCGATCTGCCCGCGAATCCGGGGCTGATGACACCGCGAGGAGCCGAGCCCATGACACCGCGAGGAGCCAGCTTGTGACCACTCAACCACGCGCCGAAATACCCACGAAGATCAGCGATGTCACACCTGACTGGCTCACCGATCTCCTCCGCGCAAGCGGCTTCGACGAGGCACACGTCGTCGAAGTCGACGCAACGCCCGTCGGGACCGGCCAGATGGCGAGTTCTTATCGGCTTGCGCTGCGCCACGCAACCCCGTGCCGTCTTCCCGACACGATGGTGGCCAAGCTCGCAACCGGCCCTGCCGCCCAGCGCGAGTTCGGCTCAGGCGCTTTTCGAAACGAGGTCCGCTTCTACCGGGAACTCGCCGTGACCCTCCGGGTACCGACACCCGCGATGTTCGCTGCCGTCAGTTCCGATTCGGGGAGCGAGTTCGTGCTGCTCCTCGAAGACATCGCCGACGGCCGCCAAGGCGATCAGATCGCCGCGTGTAGTCCTGCACAGGTGCGTTCGGTCGCGGTTGCGGCCGCGGGACTGCACGGCCCACGGTGGGACGACACCACACTCCTCGACGATTTCCCTCTCCCGACGCCGAGCGATTGCGACGTGTTGGAGTCACTGCTCGACCCGATGGCCGAGGTGTTTCGTGCGCGTCTCGCATTGAGCGACGCGCAGTCGGCCGTCGTCGACTGGTTGATCCGCGGCGCAGGCCCGTGGATACGGACACCTGCCGAGCACTTCGCCCTCATCCACGGCGACCTTCGCGCCGACAACGTCGTGTTTCGTGACGACGGCTCGCTGTCCATACTCGACTGGCAGACGATCACCACCGGGAACCCCATGCGTGACATAGCGTTTCTGCTCGCGACGAGTCTCACCCCAGACGCCCGCAGGATGCATGAGAAAAGTATTGTCACCGACTACCACCACGCGGTGCGCGCATGGGGCGCTGCGCTGTCGACACCCGGCGCACCGTCGAGCGTCCTCGATTACACCTTCGACGACTGCTGGCGCGACTACATCGACAACCTCATCCAGGCTCCGCTGATCATCGTCTTCGGCGCCGCGGCTGCACAACCCACCAAGAGAGGTGACGCGATGTTCAGCGTGATGCTCGAGCGTACGGCTGCGGCAGTGGCCGATCTCGCCCCGGAGCGCCTGAGATGACCAGCCTGGTGATCGGGGCGAGCGGATTCCTCGGTTCAACGCTGACTCGTCGACTTGTCGACTCGGGCGAAGACGTACGAATCCTGGTGCGCCCCACCAGCGATACGCGCACGATCGACGACCTCGACGTCGACCGGCACGTCGGTGAGTTGAATCACGCGGACACACTCGCCGACGCGATGTCGGGCTGTACCGATGTCTACCACTGTGCCGTTGACACGCGGGCGTGGCTCCTTGACCCCGCACCGTTGTACGAGACCAACGTCGAGCTTCTACGCTCCGTACTGGAGGTTGCTGCACGTATTCCACTGCGGCGCTTTGTCTTCACCAGCACAATGGCGACGATCGGCATACCGAAGTCGGGTCTCGCAGACGAAGACACCGAGTTCAACTGGGACCGCCGGGCAACAGACTATGTGCGATCGCGGGTCGCAGCGGAACGACTCGCGCTCGGCTACGCACGCGAGCACGCTGTACCGCTCGTTGCGATGTGTGTCTCGAATACCTACGGCGCCGGAGATGCGGTACCCACTCCGCACGGGTCGTTCGTCGCGGGTGCCGCGCTCGGCAAACTGCCCTTCGGCGTGCGCGGAATGCGTTGCGAATCAGTCGGTATCGACGACGCCGCAGATGCGCTCGTCCTCGCCGCGGAGCGCGGACGCAATGGTGAACGCTACATCATCTCGGAACGGTCCATCGATCTCGGCGAAGTCATCCGCACCGCCGCCGCAACCGCTGGCCGTGCAGCACCCAGACCCGTGCTGGGCCGTGCCGCGCTCTATGCCGCCGGCGCGGTCGGTTCAGCGAAGTCGACACTTACCCATACACCGGGCAAGCTACGCATCGGTACGGTGCGTCTGATGCACTGCATTCCAGAGATGAGTCACGACAAAGCTGTTCGCGAACTCGGATGGCAGCCAAGGCCGGTCACCGAGGCGATAGCTGACGGCGCACGGTACTGGGTCGAGCGGGCAGAGCAGCGCCGACGCCGCGCCAACACACCCTCCCAGCGGTCGGGCTGAGCGCCGAGTGTCATCGACGCTCAGCACAGGTACGCGACGATCGCCTCGACGAGTCCGCGACGGAGACCGTCGGACTCATTCTTCTCGTCCTCGCGGTCGTGGTGTGTCTGCGTCGCCCACGCAGGACACACGACGATCCGCACACGCACGGTCCCACCGCGACCGAACCGCCGCTGGGCGGCTCCGCGAACTGATCTCATAGATGCCGATTTGGTATGGGGTTTGTGCCGCAATCACGTGCAAACCCCATACCGATCTTCTCGACAACTCACTCTGAGAGCAGCCCTGCCAACTCCGCCAAACTGTATGGCTCCGTGTCTTTATGGTCGCGGTAGGCCACGAACGTCGGTTGGTGCGGATCGTATCGACCGATGAAACCCCCCGACGCCGTGAAGATCTGGCCGGTGATCCTGGCGGCGGCATCGCTCGCAAGGAATGTGTAGAGCTGGGCAACGTATTCGGGCGGTGCGGGAGCGAGCGCCGCGTCGCGGGTGAAGTCGTCCAGTATCCCTCTCGCATGCAGGCTTTCGATGTGTCTGACGTAGTCCGGCCCCGACGACAGCCTCGACTTCGCGCCGGGCATCACGACATTGACGCGCACCCCGGAACTCTTCAGATCGCCCGACGCGGCGAGCGCGAGAGCGTTCACCCCGCCCTTCGCCGCGGGATAGCCACTCCCACCGAACGTTCCCAACGACGCGGCCGACCCTGTCAACACGATCGAGCCCGACCGCTGTCCGACGAAAACCCTCGCAGCGGACTGGGTGAGGAAGAAGGCGCTCATCAGATGTGCGTCGAGTTGCTCGCGGAATTCGGCGGGCGTGATTGTCAGGACCGTCGACCCAGGGGGTTCGGCTATTCCGGCACAGTTCACGGCGACGTCGAGTGCGCCGAACGTGTCGAGCGCAGTCATGACCATTTTCTCGGCGACGCCCTCGTCGCCCGCCGACCCGCAGACGCCCACCGCGTAGCCACCGCCGCCTGTGATCTCGGCGACCGTGTCGTCGACGGCCCTCGCGTCACGGCCATTGACCACGAGCGAGACCCCGTGTCCGGCGAGGGCATACGCGACGTTCAGACCGATCCCCCGCGTCGACCCCGCGATGATCGCGACGCGCCCGGACAGGTGCGCGTCGATCGGGACGTCGGCCGCCATCAGATCTCGACAGCGCAGTGCGCGACCATCAGACCGGACTGCCGATCGGCGTGATGGGTAGCGATCGCCCACGATCGACGAACTCCCATGCGGCACCGGAACTGAATCGTGCGATAGCGACCTCGCCGGACTCCGACCTCTCGACGTCGGTGAGCGCGAACGTGACCTCGAGGGCTTCGCCGGTGTCGGTGACCGTCTCGACGTTCCAGTGCGCGTCGACACCTGTGGCGATCGCCTGCAACGGTTCGACGTGCTCGGCGTCGAACAGTGTGAGCCAACCACCGTCGGATCGTGCATCGGAGCTGTGCGGAATAGCCAGCACGACGCCATCCTCGACGACTCCCGCCGTCACGCCGGTGTACTGCACGGGCCCGAGTACGGGGATCAGCGATATCACGGTGGCCAATCCCTGCGCGTCGGGGGCGAGCGCCAACGCGCTGCGCAGTCGATCTGCCGCAAGGCCCGCGATACCGATCAACTGTTTGCGATAGATCTCGTCAACCTGTTCGGGGCTGTCGGCATGGCGTCGCAGTGACACGAGGAAGCCGAGGGCGAGCAACTGATGCTGCAGCGCAACCTCTTCCGCGATCCGGACGAGTGCGGTGTGCGACCATTCGCGGAACTGGAGGTCGTCACACAGGTCTCCGCGATAGTCGACGCGCCCGTCCGTCGCGGTCGTGTCGATCGTGCTCAACTGGACCGATGCCGCGTGTCTGGTGAACATCTCCTCGGCGTCGGGCGGCAGTGGTAGCTCGTCGCGGTCGGGTTCGATCGTCACGGTCCATGCGCAGTGCGGGTGTTGGTCGGTTGGTCTGCGGGGCGGCCGGTGAATGGGTCTGATGCGCGCTCGCCGATTCGTCGCGATGGCGGTGGCGTCGAAGGTCGGGTCCTCGATGTCGTGGCACATCGCGGTCACGTAGTCGTCCCCGAGCGGCTCTACATCCATCAGTGCCCCACAGTGATTGAGCACGAAGGAGCCGTGGTACTCGTCATCGATCTCGTAGCGGAAGTCCATGAACTGCGGTGGTGCCCCGATATCGAGTTGCAGGCATTTGAACATGTCGGCCACACCGTCGCCGTCGACGCCGAGCGCGTCGCGCATCCGGTGGGTGTAGACGGGGCTCGCGGCCATCCACTCCTCGATGGCTATCTGCGCCATCGTCTCCCGGCCGAAAGCGCTGATGAGGTGGGCCATCCCGCTGCGATCGATCAACTGACCCGACAGCAGTAGTTCAGGCACGATCGTCGCGAGTTGACGACCGGTGAGATCCGAGTACGTCCGGGCTGTGGGCATCTCGTGAATCACCAGAACTCGACGGGCGCCTTGCCGAACGGATACCAGCCGGGCTGGTCGCCGGTGGCCTTTTCGATCCGCTTGAGCATCCCGTCGCTCATCGCATTGTCCTTCAGCAGTTCGATGAACAGTGCCGAAACGTTGCCGTAGTCGAAGAAGTCACGCTGCCAACGGAATTGGAAGTTGCCACCGTACTTGAACCAGCTTCCCTGAATACCTTCGAGAGCGTACGGGGTCCCGTCGTCACGCTTGCGCTCGTACACCTGCTTCCACAGGCCGATCATCGAACCGGTGCGGTCGTCGATCACCCATTCCTGATACGGATAGGTCCACCCCTCGAGACCCTCCATCTCCTGACCGAGCGCGATCTCGCGGATCTCATCGCGGCCGACGGCCATGAAGTCCTTGTCCGGACCGTAGTTCCAGCCGTATGTGGCGTCCTCGGTGTAGAAGTCGGCCAGCGGCTTCCAGTCACCGGCCCGCTCGGCGACGATGTTCGCCTCGAGCCACCGCTCCTTCATCTCCTCTAGTTCTGCACGATCGAATGCCATGCCGTCACCTCTCGTTCGCTGTTCTTCAGGCACTTCTGTGTTCTCGGGTCGGTGTGTGTTGTCAGGTTGCGCTGCGTTCTCAAGCTCTGCTGCGCTTCTCACGCCCTGCTGTCTTCGACGATCCGCAGGGCCTGGGTGGGGCAGTACTGCACGGCGGCCTCCACCTCGGCGCGTTTGCTCTCGTCGGGCTGCGGTTCGAGGATGTCGACATGATCGACCTGGGCCTCGAACACGTCCGGTGCCTCCATCTGACACATGCCGTGCCCCTGGCAGATGTCGAGATCGACCTCGATTCGCATATCGCCCTCCTACTTCCGCCGTCTGCGGTAGCGCACCCGGCACGGCTGTGCGAGTTGCACCACCATCTTCGAGTGGTCGTTGCGGTAGGAATCCGACGGCTGGGACATCTCGAACTCGTAGTTCTGAAACAGCACCGAGAAGATCGCCTTGAGTTGCATGATCGCGAATTGTGCCCCCACGCAACGGTGTCGACCGGCACCGAAGGGTATCCACGTCCAGCGGTTGGCGAGATCTTCTTGGCGCGGCTTCACATAACGGTCGGGGTCGAAGGCGTCGGGCTCGGGAAAATCGTCGGGCAACCGATTCGATACCGCGGGCGATACCGCAATCGTCTGCCCCGCACGAACTTCGAAATCGTCGACCTGAAAGTCCTGCTGCACCAGGCGCATCAGAATGATCAGCGGCGGGTGCAGGCGAAGCGACTCCTTGAGTGCGTTCTCGAGCTGCGGCATCTGCCTGGTGTGAGCGAAGGTGTACTCCGGACGCTCGCCCGCCGGTGTGTCGCCGTAGATCTCGTCGAGTTCGTCGTAGACGCGCTGCATGTAGTCGGGGTTGCGCAGCAGTTCGATCAGGGTCCAAGCGGCTGTGCCCTGTGTGGTGTGGTGACCCGCGAACATCATCGAAATGAACATCCCGGTGATGGTGTCGGCGTCGAAGCCCACCTGGATGAGCACGTCCATCAGGTCGCGATCATCCTTGTCCTCATCGGAACCGTCATCGCGGCGCGCAATGCGCTCGTTCATGATGCCCTGGATGAAGTCGACGAGCTCCGCCCGCGCGGAGTCGCGCTTGCGGAAGCTCTCGATGTCGGCGTGCATGTCGACGTAGGCGATCGGGTCGGTGCCCTTCTCGAGGTCGTGGAACAACTCGGAAACCCGCTTGTCGAGTTGTTCACGGAACTTGCGGCCGATCAGACACGCCGACGAGGTGTAGAGCGTCAGTTCACCGAAGAATTCGAGGAGGTCGATCTCGCCTTCGTCACCCCACCGGGCGATGATGCGTTCGACCTCGTTGGGAATCGTTACCGCGTGCTGCTTCATGTGCGGCCCCTTGAGCGCGGCGTTGTGGATCGCCTTCGATCGCTCCTCCGGACTCGCGTCGAAGACGACTCCCTCACCGAAAACCGGTGTCATGAAGGGATATGCCGCCGCTTGGTCAAGATCCTCCTCCGGTGCGCGGAAGAAGTCCTCGTTGGCCGCGGCACCCGACACCAGCACCACCTCCCGGTCGGCGAGCTGGAACTGCCCGACGTCTCCACACTCGTCGCGCACGCGCCAGAACAGTCCGATCGGGTCGGCTGCCAGTTCGTCGAGGTGTCCGTGCTCTCCGTCGCCACCGGACACTCGTTTCGGCGTCGTCAGTGTGCTCATTTCGTGCCTCCGGTCATCTCGTCTCCGGTCATGTCTGCTCCCCCACCGCTCTTGTCGCGTGGGATGGCGCCCTCGGCCTCGACCTCGACGACGCGCATGTGCGCACCGCGTGGCATGCCGACGATCGCCGAGATCGCCTGGGCAATATGTTCTGGTGCAAGGAAATTGCCGTGTCTGGCAAGTCCGTGGGTGATCCACGAGTTGAGCATCTTCTCCATCACCTCGGGTGCGAGGTTGAAACCCATGCCGGTGATGGTCTGGCCCGGACGGACGATGCTGGCGCGGACGCCCGTGCCCTCGAGTTCGAGTTGCGCTGTGGCAACCAAGCCGTCGACGCCCGTCTTCGCCGCGACATAGGCCGACGACCATGGTCGTGGACGCACCGCGACGTCGGACCCGATGAACACGAAATCGCCACGACCGCGGTCGATCATCCCGGGGACGATGTTGCGGTAGAGCCGATGTGCACCCACGAGGTGGATGTCGACCTGAGACGCGAAATCCGTTTCGCTCATCTCATAGGAGAGCCCGACGTCGAGGTCGCCGGCTCCGGCAACCGCGATCTCGATTGGCCCCAGCGCGGCTTGGGCTTTCGCGACGCAGTCACGCACCGACGCGTCGTCGGTGACATCGAGTGGGACGGCGACCGCCTCGCCTCCAGCACCAGCGATCTTGTCGGCGAGCTCCTGTAGCTTGTCGACACGTCGGGCGGCCAGTGCGACGGGATAGCCTGCGGCGGCGAGGTATTCGGCCGTCGCGGCTCCGATTCCCGAGGACGCTCCCGCAACCAGTACGGGCCGACGCTCCGGATGAGGTATGTATGCCATCAGCGCACCGTCACCTTCACCGGGAGTGACGCGAATCCGCGCACGTTCACCGAGTGCACCCGTTCTGCGTTGGCGATGTCGATGTCGACTGAGCGAATCGACCGAACCACCTCGGCGAGACCGATGTTCGCCTCGAGCCGCGCGAGATGCGCGCCGAGGCAGAAGTGTGCTCCCATACCGAAACTCATCAATGCCTGGCTGCAGTCGCGACCGATGCGATACGACGACGCGTCGTCGAATACATTCTCGTCGCGGTTCGCCGAGCCGACGAGGAGTAGTACCCGGTGACCTTCCGGAATGACCTGCTCACCGTAGGTGACGTCTCCGGCCACTCTGCGCAGCACCATCTGTGTCGAATTGTCGTAGCGCAGCGTCTCTTCGGTCCACTGCGGCACCGCTTCGGGATCGGCGAGCACCTTGGCGAGCTCATCGGGATTGCGCCAGCCCCAATACAGCGCGTTGGCAAGCAGTTTGGTGGTCGTCTCGTTGCCGGCGACCACCATGAGGACCATGAATCCGACGATCTCGTCCTCGGTCAGTGTGGTCTTCTCGCCCGTCTCGTCGTCGTCGATTTCCGCGGTGATGAGTGCGGATACGAGGTCGTCGCCGAGGTTGCTACGGCGTTCGTCGATGAGTGCGGAGTAGTACTTGTGCAGTTCGAGGTAGGCGTAGACGGCTGCCCCGGGGATGTCGAGAACACCCTCCTCGCGGTGCAGCAACAGGTCCGACTGCTTCCGCAGATACGCGCGGTCGGATTCGGGCACACCGAGCATTTCCGATACGACGTCCATCGGGAGCAGGCCGGCGAAGTCGGCGACGTAATCGAACTCGCCTTTATCGAGGCACGAACTCCAATGATGGTGTGTCAGTGCGGTGATCCGACCGGCGAGGTCGTTGACCCGACGCGGAGTGAAGCCCTTCGAGACGAGCTTGCGGATTCTCATGTGCTTGGGATCGTCCATGGCGAGAAACGACATCGACTTGTGTGCGTCGGGTCCGTACGACGACGGGTCCATCGACACGCCCCACGCATTCGACAGATTCACACTGTCGCGGAACGCGTTTCGCACATCGTCGTGACCGGCGAGCGCCCAGAAATCCAGATCCGAGTTGTAATACACCGGCGCCTGATCGCGCAGTCGCGCGTACGTCGGGTACGGATCCTCGTGGAAGTCGTAGGCATAGGGGTCGAAAGGAATCTGTTGCTGCATCCCCGCGACCATTGCGGTCTCGGTCATCGATGAACCTCCATTGACGGTATGTGCATGTCGAAGGCGTGCCTTCGGGGCGGGGTCGCGCACCTGGCGTTACCCACCTAGGGCTGCGCCGACAGGATCAGGCGTGCTGCGGCGACGAGCCGCTCGGACGTCTGTTCGTAGGTCAGATGTCCCATGCCGGCGTGGACGAGACCGCCCGCGTAGAGCATCTCGAGTGCGTCGACAACCAGACCGGGATGTTCGACGTCGACCTCGAGCGCCTGCGCGAGTCGCGTCCGGATGAAGCCACCGATACGCAACCTCAGGTGCTCGACGTCGGGGTCGGTACCGAGCAGTGCGACCGTGACGGCGCCGCCGAGTTGCCCCTCACCCGCGACCACAAGCGACACGTTGCGCAGGATCTCGGCAACCCGATCCTCGCGCGAGAGCGAGGCGTCGGCCTCTGGCACTCCCTCGGCCAGCCGACGCCAAAAGACCTCTGCCACAAGGTGACTCTTCGACGAGAAGTAGGTGTACGCCGTCGCGGGCGCGACCCCTGCACGCTTGGCGACCACCCTCACCGTCAGGCCGTCAAAACCGTCTGAATTGAGTACATCGACCGCGGCATCTGTCAGCCGCGCAACCGTCTCGGCTTGCTGTGCGGTCAGTCGGCGGCGCGTGGATTCCTGCGACACGGGGCTGGACATGTGACCGACGCTACACTAGGTTTGAACTCGAGTCCAGACACCTGTCCAGATAGTCTTCCAGTCAGCGTTGGAGCCCAGTTCATGTCACTTCGTCCAGCATCAGCGTCGGATCTACTGATCGACGGCAAGCTCATTCCCGGCAGCGGCGGCGTCTTCGACGTCGTGAATCCGGCAACCGAGGAGGTCATCGGCCAGGCGGCCGACGCAACCCTCGACGATATGGACTCGGCCATCGCCGCCGCCCGCCACGCCTTCGACACGACCAACTGGTCGCGCGACGCCACATTCCGCGCACACTGCCTGCGACAACTGCGCGACGCACTGCTCGCCCACACAGACGAACTGCGCGAGCTCACCGTCGCCGAGGTCGGTTGCCCAGTGTTCCTCACTCACGGACCGCAGCTGGAGGGGCCGATCCGCGACCTCGGATACTTCGCCGATCTGGCGGAGAGCTACGAGTGGACCCACGACCTCGGCGAGGCAAAGCCCATGGGAATCAGGAACACCCGCGAGATCCGAAAAGAGGCGGTCGGCGTCGTCGGAGCAATCACACCGTGGAACTTCCCGCATCAGATCAACTTCGCCAAGATCGGACCGGCGCTGGCAGCGGGCTGCACCGTCGTGCTGAAGCCGGCACCTGATACACCCTGGTGCGCTGCTCTGGTCGGCAAGGTGATCGCAGAAGAGACCGACTTTCCGCCGGGCGTCGTCAACATCGTGACGTCGAGTGATCACGCACTCGGGGCACAGTTGTCGACCGATCCGCGCGTCGACATCGTCTCGTTCACCGGCTCGACGGCCACCGGCAAGAAGGTGATGGCCTCGGCGGCCGAAACACTCAAGAAGGTCTTCCTCGAGCTGGGCGGCAAGTCGGCATTCATCGTGCTCGACGACGCCGACCTTGCGTCCGCGGTCTCAATGGCCGCGTTTGCCGTCGTGACGCATGCGGGTCAGGGCTGCGCGATCACCACCCGACTCGTCGTCCCAAGTGAGAAGCTCGCGGAGGCAACAGCATTGGCGCGCGACTCGCTTGCCGGGTTCGCAGCGGCCGACCCCACCGATCCCGGCACGATCTGCGGCCCGGTGATCTCGGCGACGCAGCGCGAGCGTGTGGAGTCGTACATCGAGCTCGCAAAGACCGAAGGCGGCACGATCGAGATCGGCGGCACCCGGCCCGCCGACAAGGAGAAGGGCTTCTTCGTGTCGCCGACCCTGATCTCCGGCCTCGACAACTCGTCACGCACGGCACAGGAGGAGATCTTCGGCCCGGTGCTCGTCATCCTCGGCCACGACGGCGACGACGACGCCATCCGCATCGCCAACGACTCCCCGTATGGCCTCTCGGGGGCCGTCTGGGGAACCGACCGCGGCCGCATCAACAGGGTCGTCGACGGCGTCCGCACCGGAACGATGTCGATCAACGGCGGCATCTGGTACTCGGCCGAAGTCCCGTTCGGCGGCTACAAACAGTCGGGCATCGGCCGCGAGATGGGCGTCGCGGGCTTCGAGGAGTACCTCGAGACCAAGGCCATCGCGGAGCCCGCGTGATCTCGACAAGCCCACCGCTGCTCGAGCGGGCGCGAGCACAGCGAGCACCCGCGTCGAGACCAGCGCCCCGCAGGCTTCGACACGCCACTCGTCCCTCGCGGCGGCTCAACCAGCGGGACAACCACCACCCGCGTCGAAACCAGCGCGACCAACCACCACATCCAAGGAGACAGCAGCGCAATGACTTCCGCACGATTCACTGATCGCACCTACATCGTCACCGGAGCCGCGGGGGGCATCGGTGAGGCGTACGCCCGCGGCCTCGCCGCCGAGGGCGCGAACGTCGTGATCGCCGACCTCAACGACGACGCAGGCGAGAAGGTCGCCGCCGACATCGGCGGACGGTACGTCCACACCGACGTTTCCGACCCCGACTCCGCGCAGGCCCTCGCCGCCGCAACCGTCGACGCCTACGGCTCCGTCGACGGCCTGGTCAACAACGCGGCAATCTACGGTGGCATGAAGCTCGACTTCCTCATCACCGTGCCGTGGGACTACTACAAGAAGTTCATGAGCGTCAACCTCGATGGCGCGCTCAATGTCACCCGCGCGGTGTACGGACACATGCGCGACGGCGGGGCCATCGTCAACCAATCCTCCACCGCCGCATGGCTCTACAGCGGCTTCTACGGCCTCGCCAAGGTCGGGATCAACGGTCTGACGCAGCAGTTGGCGACCGAACTCGGTGGCCAGAACATCCGCGTCAACGCGATCGCTCCCGGACCGATCGACACCGAGGCAACACGCGAGACGACGCCCAAGGAGATGGTCGCCGACATCGTCAACCGTCTGCCGCTCAAGCGTTTCGGCCAACCAGAAGATCTGGTCGGCATGTGCCTGTTTCTGCTCTCCGACGAGGCCAGTTGGGTCACCGGACAGATCTTCAACGTCGACGGCGGACAGGTCATCCGGTCATGACTCCCGACACGGTGTCCCGTCTCGGCTATGTCGGGCTCGGCAACATCGGAGGCCCGATGGCCGGCCGATTGGCGAAATGGCCTGGCGGACTGACAGTTTTCGATCTCGCTCCCGACGCAGTCGCCAAAGTCGTCGATCAGGGCGCACGCGCGGCGTCGTCGTTGTCGGAGCTCGCGGCGTCGTCGGACATCATCGGCATCTGTGTGCGCGACGACGCGCAGGTCCGCACGGTCGTGACGGGCCTACTCGAGAGCGCAGCACCCGGCACGATTTTCACGGTCCACTCAACGATCGGCCCCGAGACGGCCGTCGACCTCGCCTCCGTCTGCGCCGAACGTGAAGTGACGCTGCTCGACGCCCCCATCTCCGGTGGTGCACCCGGCGCTGAGCAGGGACGTCTCGCCGTGATGGTCGGCGGGCCGCGAGATGCCTACGTACGCCTGAAGGAACCCTTCGCGCTGACCTCTGACATGCTCGTCCACGCGGGAGACGACGTGGGTGCAGGCACCAAGATGAAGCTCGCTCGCAACCTGCTGCACTTCATCTCGTTCGCGGCGACCGCAGAGGCGTCGCGGTTGGCACAGGCGGCGGGCATCGACGTCGCCAAACTGGGCAAGGTGGTCCGCCACACCGACGCCATCACCGGCGGTGCGGGTGCAATCATGCTGCGCGACACCACGGCACCGATCGAACCCGAGGACTTCTGGTACGGCGTCTTCACTCACGTCCGCGAGCTCGGAGAGAAGGATCTCTCGCTCGCACTCACCCTCGGTGAGAGTCTCGACGTCGAATTGCCCCTGGGGACAGAAGCACTCGCCGGTCTCGCCACAGGCCTCGGCGTGCCACACAGCGAAGGAGAGAAATGACCGACGACGCAACCCCCGACCCGGATACCCAGACCAAGCAACGCAAACGCGGACTCGATCTGATGTCTCAGGTCTACGGGTGGGAAATGTCAGACGGCCCCGGCCTGCACTTCGCGCACACTGCCGATCAGCTCTTCGCCGAGGTCTGGTCACGACCGGCGCTGAGTATCCGCGATCGACGGCTCATCCTGCTCGGCGCGCTCGCCGCGAGCGGACAGGTCGACGTTGCCGAGATCCAGGCGGGCGCCGCGCTGAGCAACGAAGAACTGACGCCCGAGCAGCTCGAAGAGATCTCGCTGTTCCTCTGCTACTACGTCGGTTGGCCGCTGGGCACCAAGATGAACATGATGTTCGGCCAGGTGATCAGCAAGTATCGCAAGTCGCAGAGTAAGCAGGGCTAGCCTCGAGGAATGACTGCGACGATCGCTTTCCGCGAGTTGACCGGCGGGGCGGGACAGACCAGCGTGATGTCTGCGTCCCCCGGTCCCGACCTCGCCGGGCATGGATATTCCGAACTCGAGTTCGCCGCCAGCGGGATTGCCCGACGCTTCGTCGACAGACCGGACGGCGAACTCGACGGTGTCGATCCTGCACCGTTCACCACACGCATCCTCGTACGTCGACCCGACGCCGCGCAGTTCAACGGTCACGTCGTCGTCGAATGGTTCAACGTCAGCAGCGGCGCCGACTCCGCACCCGAATACACCTACGTCGCAAAGGAATTGGTGCGCTCAGGAACAGCGTATGTCGGCATCTCGGCGCAGTACACGGGCATCGCGGGTGGCCGAGATTCCGTCGACCTCGAGACGACGGGCGCGGGAACAGCCGGCGTGCAGGGTGATTCGCTGGAGGCGAAGGACCCGGAGCGCTATGCGGGGCTGCATCATCCGGGCGACGGGTACAGCTACGACATGTTCGGGTCGATCGCACAAGCTCTGCGCGACAACGACTCCGAATACCATCCCCTCGCAGGCCTCGACGTGCGCTGGGTCATCGCGGCAGGCGAATCGCAATCCGCAATGGCATTGACCACCTACGTGAATCGGATCGCGCAGAAACACGGCGCGATCGATGCTGCGCTGATCCACTCACGCCCACTCGGACAACTCCCCCTTGGCGAGCGGGGCAAGCCGATCGACATCTCCCCCGCCTACGCGGGCCCACCGCATCCGATCCGCTCCGACGCCACAACCCCGGCGTTCGTCGTACAGACGGAGACCGATGTACTCACCGATTTTCGCTATATCGAAGCGCGACAACCGGATACGGACGTCTTCCGCGCGTGGGAGGTCGCCGGGACGTCGCACGCGGATCTCGTACAGATCGGCGAGTACGAAGATCTCCTCGGATGCCCGCAGCCGGTCAACCGTGGCCAGCAGGTGTTTGTGCTGCGCGCAGCGCTGGCGCATCTGCGCGAGTGGATCGAGAACGGAACGCCGCCACCGACTTCCGCGCCGCTCGACGTCGACGTCACCGCCGCTTCGCCCCGCTATGCGCGCGACGACGTCGGCAACGTCCTCGGGGGCGTGCGTACACCGTGCGTCGATGCACCGACCGAGGTACTCAGCGGCGTCGTCACAGGCGACGTACCGCGCATCTGCGTGCTCTTCGGCTCCACCACACCGCTATCCGACGACGAACTCTCGACTCGCTATCCGACACACGCCGACTATCTGCGCACGTATGAGGCATCGACCGACGACGCGATCGCACGCGGAGTGATCAGCCCTGCCGACCGGGATGAAGTGCTGGCCGACGCCCGACCCGGACCCCTCACAGCCTGACACCCCGTCACCCTGACCCGGACCGTCCCTGTCTGTGTCGTTTCCGATCGAAGAGAGCCACCCGTGGACTTCACTCTAGAAGACATCTCCGACGACGAGATCGCCCGACGCCGAGCGGTTTTCGAGCCGCTGGTCGCGTCGGTGCGCGACCTCGTCGACGCCGTCATCCGTACCGAGGTCGACGACGAGGTGATCGTGGACGCCCAGCGCACGGTCTCGGACGTCGTCGACGCTCTGCGTGCGCAACAGATCGACGGCGCCTACGGCGTGCGCTACACCAGCAACCTGGTCGGCATGGCCTGGGGCAACGCAGTGATGGGGATGCGCAACGCGATCGCGCCGCCCGTACATTCGACGCCCGACGGAGGCGGCGTACGCGCCGAGTTCACCCTCGGTGCCGCCTACGAGGGGCCACCGGGGCACGTTCATGGCGGAGTGTGCGCACTCGTCCTCGACCAGGTCCTCGGTGAAGCCGCTGCCGCCGACAACAAGGCGAGTTACACCGGCACGATCGAATTCCGTTACATGCGACCGACTCCGCTGGGACAGTTGGTCGCTCGCGCCGAGATCGTCGAACGAGCAGGCCGGAAGAAGACGGTGCGCGGCACGCTTTCGGACGCTCGCGGGATCACCGTCGAAGCCGAGGGACTCTTCATCGTTCCGAAGGACGTGCCCGAGCTGTAGTTCGCGACGGCGCTCGCGGCGTACGGTGATTTTGTGACCGACCCAGAAACCGGAACAGCAGACACGGCCGCCCACAACCACGACACGCCGCCGGCACCGTTCACGGCTGCGGAAGCCGCGCAGGTGCGAAACTTCTGGCGTGACCTGGGACTCCCCGGGATCATCGATGTACACACCCACTTCATGCCACGTCGGGTGATGGACAAGGTGTGGGCGTATTTCGATTCGGTCGGGCCGATGATCGGGCGGGAATGGCCCATCACTTATCGCGCCGACGAGGACGTGCGCGTTTCGGCGTTGCAGGCGTTCGGAGTTCGTGTCTACACGTCGATGATCTACCCGCACAAGGCCGACATGGCCGAATGGCTCAACGGCTGGGGCGCCGATTTCGCCGCGCACCACCCCGACTGTCTGCACACGTCGACGTTTTATCCGGAGCCGGACGCGGCGTCGTATGTCTCGAAGGCGATCGAGCGCGGGACGCGAGTGTTCAAGTCGCACATCCAGGTCGGCGACTACTCCCCGCTCGACCCGAGCCTCACGAGCGTCTGGGCGCAGATCGCGGACTCCCGCGTGCCGGTGGTGATCCATTGCGGTTCGGGGCCGACGCCCGGTCGTTTCACCGGACCCGAACCGATCGCTGCGCTGCTGCGGCAGTTCCCGTCGCTTCCGCTGATCGTCGCGCACATGGGCACGCCGGAGTACGAGGCATTCCTCGACCTTGCCGACACCTACGAGAACGTCCGGCTCGACACGACGATGTCGTTCACCGATTTTTCCGAGGAGGGTGCGCCGTTTCCGGTCGGGCTCCGGCCACGCCTACTCGACCTCGGCGACAAGATCCTGTTCGGCAGCGACTATCCGAATATCCCGTATCGCTACACCGAGGCGCTCGACGCGCTGGTACGACTCGACCTCGGCGACGACTGGTTGCGTGGGGTGTTCTACGACAACGCGGCGTCACTCTTCGGCGTCGGCGCGTGAGGTGACCGGCACGCTCAGCGCGACTGCGACGCCGCGATGCGCGCTTGCACCTCGGGTCGCCGTAGCGGTGGCACAGTTTTGGGTGGTTGTCGACGCTCTGGGAGCGAGTCGAGCAGGATTTCGGTCGCCGCTGTCACCGCCGCCACCGCGGCCTCGAACGCCTCGGTGTTGGCCGCCGACGGGTTTCGGATTCCGCTGACCTTGCGGACGTACTGCCGCGCGGCGGCCTCGACCTCGTCGTCGGTCGCGGGCGGCTCGAGCCCGCGCAGCTCGGTGATGTTGCGGCACATGGTGGCTCCTCTTCGGTTGGTGGTCTCGACAAGCTCGACCAGCGGGTTCGGCTCGACCAGGCCTTCCCGCTGGTTGGTGGTCTCGACAAGCTCGACCAGCGGTGGGCAAGACTCGACCAGCCTCCCGCTGGTTGGTGGTCTCGACAAGCTCGACCAGCGGTGGGCAAGACCGACCAGGCCTTCCCGCTGGTTGAGCGGGCGCGAGCGCAGCGAGCACCCGAGTCGAAACCACTCCCGCGGGCAAAGCTCGGCCAGCGGTGGTCTCGACAAGCTCGACCAGCGGGTTCAACTCGACCAGCGGTGGGCAAGACTCGACCTGGCCTTCCCGCTGGTTGAGCGGGCGCGAGCGCAGCGAGCACCCGAGTCGAAACCACTCCCGCGGGCCAGGCTCGACCAGCGGGGCAACCTCAGTCCGCCACGTGCACGACCGCTTTGCCCAGGATCCGCCCCTCCGCGAGATCCGTCAACGCCTGTGGGAGGTCGGCGAGCGGGTAGCGGACGTTCACCGGCGGCCGGAGCCCCGCCTCGATCATCTCCGTCAGCTCGTCGTGCAGCAGCGCGGGCACGTCGGGATGGGTGCGCACGTACTCGCCCCAGGCGGCACCGACGACGGCGATGTTGCGGAACAGCACACGGTTGAGCTTGACGGACGGGATGCCGCCCGCGGCGAAGCCGATCACCACATACCGACCGTCGGGCGCCACCTGGCGCAGCGCCTCGTCGAAAACATCGCCGCCGACCGGATCGATCATGACGTCGACACCCTCGGGCGCGACCTCCTTGAGCCGGTCTCCCCAGCCGTCGGACAGTTGCACCACGTGGTCGGCGCCCAGATCGCGCAGCATCTGCTCGGCCCCGGTGCGATGCACGATCGCGACGACCGTCGCGCCCATCGCCTTGGCGACCAGAATCGACGCCACGCCAACGCCACCGGCGGCGCCGAGGACACCGACGATCTCACCCGGCGCAGTCTGTGCGCGCAGTTTCAGCGCGAACAGCGCGGTCTGGAAGTTGATACCCATGGCGGCGCCCTCGTCGAACGAGAGCTCGTCGGGCAGTCGCAGCAACTGCTCCGGTGCCGCGGTGACCTGTTCGGCGAACCCGCCGACGATCGACGCGACCAGCACGCGGTCGCCCGCGCTGAATTCGGAGTCGGCGGGCGCCTCGCGCACCACGCCTGCGACCTCGGTCCCCGGGGTATACGGCACGGGAGTCCTCAACTGATATTTGCCCTGGCTCATCAGGAGGTCGGGGAAACACACGCCACACGACTTGATGTCGACGAGTACCTGGCCCGCGCCGGGTGTCGGATCGTCGACCTCGGTCAACTGCAAACCGTCTGGTCCGGACTCTGCGGTGAGCACCTGTGCTTTCATGCAGCCAACCCTACGCGGAGCGAACGCTCGCACGGTTAGGATCTGGGACATGAGTGCACCCTCGGCCTCGCAGCCGAAGTCAGCCCCCTCGGCCATCCGACGCAAGGTCGCAGATGACGCGCCCGGCTTCATGCCGCTCGACGAGGCGCAGACACTCTTCGAGATCGCCGGAGAGTATCTCTCCCAACCGGATTCGACAAAACTCGGCATCGAGATCGGCACCTACTGCGGAAAGTCGACGGTGTTCCTCGGCGCCGCAGCCGAACCCCTCGGCGCGACCATCGTCACCGTCGACCACCACCGCGGTTCCGAAGAACACCAACCCGGCTGGGAGTACCACGACACGACGCTCGTCGACCCGCACACCGGCACCCTCGACACCTCGGCACGCTTCCGTCGCACAATGTTCGACGCCGATCTGGAGAAGACGGTGATCGGTGTGCTCGCACCGTCGACCGTCGCCTCACGCATCTGGGGTTCGCCCGCCGACTTCGTGTTCATCGACGGCGGTCATTCGATGGAGGCCGCGCAGAACGACCTCGACGGTTGGGCGCCGTGGGTTCGGATCGGTGGCGCGTTGCTGATCCACGACGTGTTCCCCGACCCCGCCGACGGTGGAAGGCCGCCGTACGAAATCTACTGTCAGGCACTCGCGACGGGCCAGTTCACCGAGGTGCGCGTAGAGGGCTCGCTGCGCGTGCTGCGTCGCGACACCGGCATCGTCGGGAAAATGCTGCCGCGCTGATGCGCATCGACCCTACCACGCCGGTCATCATCGGCGTCGGGCAGTCCGGCGACCGCATCGACACTCCCGACTACCAGGCGTGGTCGAGCATCGATCTCGGTGCCGCCGCGACTCGAAATGCCCTGGCCGACACCGGCGTTGCCGCAGGCGTGGCCGGATCGATCGACGTGATCGCCGCGGTTCGCGAGATGGAGAACATGCCGCATGTGCCCAGCCCGCTGGGGCGCTCGAACAACTATCCGCGGTCGGTCGCGCGGCGCGTCGGCTTAACGCCCGAGCGAGTTCTCGTCGAGGTCGTCGGCGGGCAGTCGCCGCAGTCGCTGGTCACCGAACATGCGGAGGCGATCGCAAAGGGCAGCGCCGACTGCGTGCTCATCGTCGGCGCTGAAGCCACATCGACGGCTCGGCACTTCGCCGACCGCGACGACAAACCCGACTTCGGCGAAGAGATCGACGGTCAACTCGACGATCGCGGACCACATTTCGAAGACTTCATCGACATGACGATGGTCCGGCACCGGCTGACGTCGATGCCGGTGGCGTATGCGCTCGCCGAGAATGCACGACGCAACAGGCTCGGTGTGGGCGTCGACGATCATCGACGCGCGATGGGCCGCCTGTTTGCTCCGTTCACCGAGGTGGCGGCGGCCAACCCCTTTGCGGCATCGCCCGTGATCCGCAGCGCGGACGAGTTGGCGACGATCACCGACGCCAATCGCGTTATCGCACAGCCGTATCCGCGCCTCGTCGTGGCACGCGATCTGGTGAACGTCGGCTCCGCCATCATTCTCACCTCGGCAGCCAAGGCCACGGAGATGGGAGTACCACGCGAAAAATGGGTGTTTCTCCACGGGCATACCGGCCTTCGTGAACACGCACTGCTCGCCAGACCCGATATCGGCACGAGCCCCGCGGCCGCCATCGCGACGTCCGGAGCGCTCGAGATGGCGGGGGTCGGCGTCGCCGATCTTGCCACCGTCGACCTCTACAGTTGCTTTCCCATCCCCGTCTTCAACGTTTGCGACGCACTGAGATTCGACGTCGACACCCCGATCGGCCTGACGGTGACCGGTGGACTGCCCTTCTTCGGCGGACCGGGACACAACTACTCGAGCCACGCGATCGTCGAGACCGTCGAGCGACTGCGACGCCAACCTGACGCGTTCGGCCTCGTCGTCGCCAACGGCGGCATCATGAGCAAGACGTCGGTCGGCGTCTATTCGACGACGCCGACCACCTGGACACCTCGGTCAGATCGCGCGTTGCAGGCCCGTATCGACGATACGGCCCCGCTACCCGTCGCCGAGTTCTTCACGGGCTCAGCAACTCTCGACACCTACACCGTCGATCACGGCAAGCGCGGGCCGGTGGGCGTGGTCGTCGCGACAACGCACGACGACCACACCCGAGTGGCCGCACTGACCTCCGACGACGCACTTCTCGAGCTACTCGAGACGGGTGATCCGTTCGGCGCCGAGCTGACGATCGAGGCGACCGAGGGTGCGAACAGCGCCCGCCTGGCCTAGCTCACCGCGGCGTCGAGCTCGCGGAGATCGACCGGAGTAGCCAAATGCCTTGTCAGGAAGGCAATCTGATGCTCGACGACGCGTTCGAAGGTTGCCGGGTCGACCTCGGCGAAGATGCCGAAATGATCGCACGGGTAGTGCCGTACCTCCGCACGCGCCTTGAACGCGGCCTTGGCGGCGGCGTGCGGAGGTGCCCCCCGATCGAAGTCGGCGATCTGCACGAGCTTGGGCGCGTCGATCCGATCGACGTACTTGTCCGCCCGGTAGGACCCGAGTTCGAGCGACACCGACGCATCGACCTCGTTGAGCCACGACGGTCCGGCAATAGCCTTGTAGCTCTCGTAGAAGCCGGAGCTGGTGAGAGCCGCCTGCTGACCCGGCCGACCAACGATCGGCAACATATGTGGCGCGCCACCGACTTTCGACGACGCCGCGCTCGCGATGCCGTCGATGCTCTGTCGCAGCATCGAGAACACGCCGACATGCGGGAGGTGGTGACGCCCGGCGGCCAGGCCACTGACCATGGGTACCGCCGAGATCACCGCGGCCACGTCGGTGCGGTCCGCGGCGGCCAAGAGGACGTGTCCACCCGACTGCGACAGCCCCCACAGCACCACGCGACCTGCGTCCACACCGGTTTGACGTGCCGCGGCGTCGGCCGCGGCGTGGTAGTCGGCGATCTGACCCGCCATCGAGACCCGTTGGCGGGGTGAGCCTCCCGACAGACCGAAGCCCCGGTAGTCGAAGGCGAACACCGCGAGCCCTGCGTCGGCGAGGCGTCGAGCGAAGGGTTCGAGTCCCGAATCCTTGGTGCCGCCGAAACCGTGCGCCATCACCACGACGGGAACACCGTCGGCCATCGCGAAGGGCGAAGGTGCCGCGGGCGGGAAGAACCAGGCGTGGCAGTCGGTTCCGTCGCTGTCGAAGGTGACGTCTTCTCCGATGTTCTGACTCATCGTGCTCCCCCGTCGCTTGCGGTCACCAATTCTGTTGCGGTGTGCGCCGATTCCGCCAAGGGCTCACCACTGTGCGCAAGACGCTCCGCAACACCCGCCCAACCCGGTGCACCGATCTCGGCGGCGCGTCGTCGGCCTGCGGGTAATTCCTTGGTGCGCATGTCGTGTTCGTACAGGAAGTAGTCGAGCTGCTGGGTGTGCCGCGCGCTGTGCACCATGTGGCCGGTGTAGAACTCTTGATCTTCTGCGATGACCCTGCGCATCTCGTCGACGGGCGGTGGCTGATACTGGCCCACGGCGTACGCGCCGACGAGCCGCGCCTGACATTCGACGAATGGGAAGAGCGTCGGTGTGGCCTGCGCGAAGCCGACGAACAACGCGTCGTCGACACCCGGGTAGATCATTCGCTTGTAGAGATCGATCTGATTGCCCGGGGCACTGATGAAATCGGGATCGAAGAACGGGAACGTGATGTTGTAGCCGGTCGCGTAGATGATCACGTCGAAGTCGGCCGACGTCCCGTCGACGAAATGCACGGTGTCGCCGTCGAGACGCGATATGTCGCCCTTCGCCGTGACGTCGCCCGCGCCGAGACGGAACGGCAGCTCGACCGATTGCGTCGGATGCGCCTCGAAGAACTTGTGATTGGGCGCGGGGAGTCCGTAGTTCTCGGGACGGCCCGCGGTGAGTGGTTGGAAGACCTGGGCGATCTTGCGTTGCCAGGCGAACGGGATGTGTGGCGAGGTGCGGTAGTACTTGTCGGCAGGCTTGCCGCCCAGGTACTTCGGGACGATCCACGCACTCGAGCGGGTCGAGATGGTGACCGTGTTCTCAAGTGTGCGCGAGGATAGTTCGACCGCGATGTCGGCAGCGCTGTTGCCCAGCCCGACGACGAGGATGCGCTTGCCGTAGAGGTCGAGCGGCGTACGCGGATCGATGTAGGAGTGGGCGTGCATCTCGACACCCGCGAAGTCGCCGGGGAAGTCGGGCAGTCGTGGATCCCAGTGGTGTCCATTGGCGACGACGAGAAGGTCTGCGTAGCGCGTCTCGCCCCGCTGCGTCGAGAGTTCCCAGCCTCCGCCGTCGAGGCGTTGCGCGTGGGTGATTCCGTTGCCGAATTCGATCTTCTCGCGAAGGCCGAAGGCGTCGGTGTAGTCGTCGAGGTACTGCTTGATCAGGGTGTGGTGCGGGAAGTCCGGGTAGTCGTCGGGCATCGGGAAATCACGAAAAGACAACTGGTGCTTGGACGTATCGATGTGCAGTGACCGATACGCGCTGCTGTGGCCGTTCGGGTTGCCGAAGGCCCAGTTGCCCCCGACTCGATCCGACGACTCGAACGTGGCGAACGGCACGCCGTAGTCGGCCAGCATCTTGCTCGCGGTCAGTCCGCTGATGCCCGCGCCGATCACAGCCGTCTGCGGTGGACGTGCGCTCATATTTGCCTCTCGGTAGTGGTGACGAAGCGACGATGATGACGAAGCGACGGAAATCGCGTCGACAAGGTGGTCTGGTTGACAGATTCACAATTGTGTCTACTCCTCACGCCCGCACTCGGTGAACACTTTGGCAAAAATGTCTACTTTCGTTGATAGAGTTCGGCGCAGAGCCCGCGCCTCGGCGCGTTCCGACGATCGAGCGGAGAAACCATGACATCAGTGCTGACGGTCATCGGCGTCGGCGGAATGGGTGAGGCCGTGGCGCGTCGCCTCGGCTCGGGTCGGCCGCTGCTGATCGCCGACTACGACACCGAGCACCTGACGGAGGTCGAGTCCGCGCTGCGTCGCAGCGGCTTCGACGTCACCGCGCAGGCGATCGACGTCGCCGACCGCGATCAGGTCGCCGCACTCGCCGATCGAGCAGCCTCGCTCGGCGAGGTCACCTCTCTGGTGCACACCGCGGGCGTGTCACCGGCACAGGCCACTCCGGAGCGGATCGTCGAGGTCAATCTGGTCGGCACCGCATACGTCATAGAGGAGTTCGGGCGGGTCATCGCCGACGGCGGCGCAGGCGTCGTCATCGCCAGCGTCGCAGCACACATCTTCGCCGACGCGGTCACCCCCGAACAGGGCGCGGCACTCTCGACGCTTCCGGCCAGCGAGTTGGCCGGGTTGCCGATGTTCGCTTTTCCCGACATGCAACCTGAGTTCGCCTGCGGTCTAGCCTACGGATACAGCAAGCGCGGCAACGTTTTCGAGTACAGTCCGCTGCGCCGATCTGGGGTGACCGCGGGGCGCGCATCAACTCGGTGTGCCCCGGCGTCACCGCGACGGAGATGGGATGGCGTGAGTTCAACGCCGAGTTCGCGCATTCGAGTTACGAGGCCATGATCGACAAGTGCGCCGCGGGCCGGTTCGGCACGGCCGAAGACATCGCGTCGGCCGTCGAGTTTCTCCTCGACCCGGTGCGCTCCGGCTTCATCACCGGGACCGATATCCTGGTCGATGGCGGTGTCGTCGCCGGCGTACGCAGCGGCCGCATCCAATTGACATGAGTCAGGGAGGCATCGTGCAGGCAGAGACCACCGGAGCGCCCCGCGCCGTCGAGGCGTCCGCCACCGACCGCATGCTCGACGCCGCAGAAAGCTTGTTGGCGGACAAGGGAATCCGCGCCACCACCATGCAGCAGGTCGCCGATGTCGCGGGCGTGTCCCGCGCCTGGCTGTACCGGCACTTCCCCGACAAGCAGACCATGGTCGGCGCAACCATCGTCCGACTCAACGAGGCATTCTGGACCAACGCCCGCAGCGAGCTCGACGCGATCAGCGGCTTCGCCGAACAACTCATCTCCGGCGTGCGAATCGGCCGCGGAGCTTACGACGACCCGGGCGCGTTGCTTCTCCGCCTGCGCACCGCCGAGCCCGACGAGTTCGCGGCCTGCGCGGGTGCGGGTGTCGCGGGCCTCGTCCCCGACCTCGCAGACTTCTGGAGGCCGTATGTGAAGGCCGCGATCCGCACCGGCGAGGTCGACGCAGGACACGATCTCGACACGACATCGGAATGGATCGCGCGCATCCTCATCAGCCTGGGCACCGTGCCCGGCACCACGATCGACCCCGACGACCCGCGATCCGTCGCGGTGTACATCCTCAATTTCGTGATGCCAGGGCTTCGCGCGCAGCCGCGTGCGTGATCGAGTGACCATGCGGCCGCTGACCGGCCGTCATTACCCCCTTCAGGAGCGTGTCCCGTGAGCAGCGGATCATATTTCCCCGACGCCGAGGTCGACGAGCTGTCGCCGCAGCTACAGAAACTCTTCGGCAAGGCATCCGAGCAACTCGGCTTCGTGCCCAACGTCTTCACGGCGTATGCACACCGCCCGGAGCGATTCTCCGCGTGGTTCAACCACTTTCGACAGGTCACCGAGCCGTCGGAGACGCTCTCGGGCGCGGATCGCGAGATGATCGCGGTGGTGGCGTCGGGGATCAACCGATGCACGTACTGCCTGGTGTCGCATGGTCAGGCGTTACGGCATGAGCTGCACGACGACGCCAATGCCGACCGGATCACGTTCAACTGGCGTCACGCCGATCTGACCGACCGGCAGCGCGCCATCTGCGTCTTTGTCGAGAAGCTGACGAGCGCGCCCGCGACCGTCGAACGTTCTGACGTCGATGCTCTCGCGGCCGCAGGTTTGGGTCCCGACGACATCTGGGACGTCGTCGAGTTGACGGCGATGTACAACTTCACCAACCGGATCTCCTCTGCACTGGGCATCGTGCCGAACGTCGAGTACCACTCCCTCGACCGGGGACCCGCCGCCGCTGAGGGGTGATCTCGACACCCACCGCTGGTCGAGCGGGCGCGAGCGCAGCGAGCACCCAAGTCGAGACCACCAAGCGCCGGGCGAGCGGGCGCAACCCCCACCGCTGGTCGAGCGGGCGCGAGCGCAGCGAGCACCCGAGTCGAGACCACCCACCGTTGGGCGAGTGATCTCGACAAGCTCGATCAGCGGTAGGCGGCTCGATCAGCGGTGGGCAGCTCGATCAGCGGTGGGTGGCTCGATCAGCGGGTGATCTCGACAAGCTCGATCAGCGGTAGGGGCGGCTCGATCAGCGGACGGCGCGGCCGGTCAGCGGGCCGCGGCGGGGGCGAGGCCTACTTTGCCCGCCAGCTTGGCCAGGTAGGCCGTGGCACGTTCGACGCTGTCGTCGGGCAGTCCGTAGAGCACCGTAGTGACGCCGAGGTCGCGGAACTCCTCGAGACGTTCGGGGATCGGCTTGAAGTCCAGGACGACGATCTGCGGTTCGCCGGAGCGTCCGGCGTCGGCCCAGAGCCGTCGGAGCAGTGCGACGGAACCGGCGATGTCGTCCTCGCCGGGCGTCGTGATCCATCCGTCGGCGCTGCGCGCGATCCATTTGAAGTTCTTCTCGTTGCCTGCGGCGCCGACGAGCGTCGGGATCGCTCCCTGCGGAGGCTTGGGCCACGCCCAGCTCGTGCCGAAATCGACGAACTCGCCATGATATTCGGCCTCGTCGGCCGTCCACAGCTCGCGCATCGCCTCGAGGTACTCCCGGAGCATCGTTCGACGACGCTTCGACGGAACGCCGTGATCGGCGAGCTCGTCGAGGTTCCATCCGAAACCGACGCCGAGCGTCAGCCGGCCGTCGGAGATGTGGTCAAGTGTGGCAAGCGTTTTCGCGAGCGTGATGGGATCGGACTGCACCGGCAATGCAACGGCCGTGGCGAGCTTGATACGCGAGGTGACCGCGGCAGCGGCAGCCAGCGTCGTCCACGGGTCGAGGGTGCGCATGTAGCGGTCGTCGGGCAGTGACGAATCGCCGGTCTGCGGGTGCGCGGCGTCGCGTCGGGTGGGGATGTGACCGTGCTCGGGAACGAAGTAGGAGGCAAACCCCGCCTCCTCGATGAGCGGCGCGAGCACCTGCGGCTTGAGCCCACGATCACTGGTGAACTGAACGATCCCGAAATCCATACCGCAAGAATAGGCAGACCACTGGACACCTGTCTAGAACATGTTCTAATTTCTCCGGCACCGGGAACCGGCGCTCAGAGCACCCCGGCCTCGCGGAAGATCCCGTTGGCCTCACTGCTTCTCGTGACCGCGTCGACGGCGAGGACAACCGCCGCCGACGTCCAGCAACTCTTCTCGACCGGCCAGCGCTTGCCGTCGTCGAAGACGAGTCCGGTCCAGTACGAGCCGTCGGGGTCGCGCAGGTGTTGGATCGACGCGATGAGCTTCACGGCGTCCGCGGTGTCGCCCAGCGCGTCGAGTGCGATTGCCAATTCGCAGGTTTCGGCACCGGTCACCCAGGGTCGGTGGTCGACGCACCGCGCGCCGAGACCGGGTACGACGAACTCGTCCCAGCGTCGAGCGATCATCTCCTGACCGGCACGGCCGCGCACCGCGCCGCCGAGCACCGGGTAGTACCAGTCCATCGAATGCTCGGACGGCTTCTCGAAAACCTCTGGCCGACAACGAAATGTGTCGCGCAGCGCGGCACGTGCACGCACCCACTCGTCGTCGGGTTGCTCCACCTCGGTCGCGATGCGGACGGCACAGTCGAGCGCCTGAAAGATGCTGGCATTCCCCGTGATCAGCGCTTCGTCGAACATGGCGCCGGTCGCGTGGTCGCCCGCCCAGCGGAAGGCGCCGTCGGGACGCTGGAAACGCAGGACGAGGTTGATCGCCGACCAGACGACCGGCCACATGCGTTCGAGGAACACGACGTCGCCGCTGATCTGATAGTGGTGCCACACACCGACGGCGATGTAGGCGCAGAAATTGGAGTCGGTGCCGTGGTCGGTCACAACACCCGAATCGAAGCGCAGCGGCCACGATCCGTCGCCGCGTTGCGTGTGCAGACTCCAGGCATACGCCGCCTCAGCTTCTGCGTGAAACCCGGTGACACTTAACGCCATTGCCGATTCGATGTGGTCCCAGGGATCGGTGCGTCCGCCGGGGAACCACGGCAACGCGCCGGAATCCTCCTGCATGGCGGCGATGGCGGCGCCGGTGGCACGCATCTGCTCACCGGTGACCACACCGGCGATGGCGAGCGCACCGACGTGCGCCTGTGCGGTCATCGACCTGAAGATGGGTCGACGACGCTCGACGTCGGGGTCACGACGCTGCGTTCTCCGGCTTTCGCAGGTACAACGCGACCGACTTGCCGATCACGGGGTTGAGAACCTGCTCACCCACGCGGGTGAGGGCCGGCGCAGACATCATGTCCCACACCAACAGCTTGTGGTACGCCTGTACCAGCGGGTTCTTGTTGTTCTCAACGCCCACAGCGCATTTGAGCCACCAGTAGGGGGCATGCAGAGCGTGTGCGTGGTCGGTTCCGGTCACCTCGAGGCCCGCCGAACGCAGTTTGTCGGCCAGCTCCGACGCCTTGTAGATCCGGACGTGACCACCCTCGACCTCGTGATAAGCATCCGAGAGCGCCCAGCACACCTTCTCGGGCCAGTACCGCGGCACCGTCACAGCGCCGATGCCACCCGGCTTGAGAATGCGTGCCATCTCGGCGATGGCGGCCTCGTCGGACGGGATGTGCTCCAGGATCTCCGACATCAGCACAACGTCGAAGCTGTTGTCTGCGTAGGGAAGTCGCAGAGCGTCGCCGACCTCCGCGCGCGCCTTGGCGTCGGCGGGGACCTGACCCTCTGCCATCATCGCGTCGAACATCTCGGCCACGTCGGCCATGTCGCTCTCGGACTGGTCGAACGCGATGACATCTGCACCACGACGGAACATCTCGAACGAGTGCCTGCCCTGCCCCGCACCGATGTCGATCACCTTCGTGTGCGACCCGACACCCAATCGGTCGAAATCAACTGTGAGCATGACTCCCCTTCTCCGAATCCATCGTTACCCCACGCGGTTTCGCGCCCTCACGATCCACCCGCGCGAGCACCGTCTCGTAATGCGCCGCAGTCTTCGCCGCGACGGCAGCCCAGCTATAGCGATCTTCGACTCGCTCACGCGCGGCCACACCCATTGCGGCACGGGCGGATTCGTCGTCGAGCAAAGCTCCGATGGCCTGCGCGAGTCGCTCGGAATCGCGTGGAGGCACCAGCGTAGCCGACCGGCCGTCGGTTCCGACGACCTCGGGGATCGCGCCCGCGTGCGTGGCGACGAGCGGCGTGCCGCAGCTCATGGCCTCCACGGCCGGCAGCGAGAATCCCTCGTACAGCGACGGCACGCAGGCGACCTCGGCCGACGCGAGTAGCTCCGCCATCTCCGAATCCTCCAGCCCGGACACCAGGCGTACTCGCGACGAGATGGCGAGGTCGTCGATCATCTTCGCCGACGGTCCGTCGGGGTCGAGCTTGGAGACCAACGTGAGTTCGACGTCGCGCTCGGCGCTCAACTTGGCGATCGCCTCCAGCAGATACGACACACCCTTGAGCGGAGCGTCGGCGCTGGCGACGCAGACCACGCGACCGGGCACACGCGCCGCAGCGGCCTCGGGGCGGAAGATTGCGGTGTCGACGCCGAGCGGGATGGTCGTGATCCGACCGGCCTCGATGTCGAAGGCCTTGCGGATGTCGACCTCGCTGCTACGCGACACCGTCAGCAACTCCGGAATGCGACGCGAGACCCGCCCCTGCATCCGCAGGAACGAATGCCACCGCCATGCACTGACCTTGCGCCACCCCTTGGCCGCCTTCACCGCCAACGAACGATCACGCGTGATCGGGTGGTGGATTGTCGCGATCAACGGATAGCCCTGCTTCTGGATCTGCAGCAGGCCGTAGCCGAGGCATTGGTTGTCGTGCACGATGTCGAAGTCGTCGCGACGGTCGGCGAGCAGCCGCGCGACACGAAGGCTGAACGTCAGCGGCTCGCCGAAGCTCGCCGTCCACATCGCACCCACCTCGAGGGCGTCGATCCAATCACGGAATTCACTGGGCCGCGGCGTACGGAACGGGTCGGGTTCGTCGTAGAGACCGAGGCTCGGGACCTTGGTGAGCGTGACGCCCGCGTCTATCGCCGACTGGTCGAGCTCGGGATACGGCTGTCCCGAAAAGATCTCGACCTGATGCCCCAGCAGCGCCAATTCTCTGCTGAGGTGGCGTACGTAGACGCCTTGCCCACCGCAATGCGGCTTGCTGCGATACGACAGAAATGCCACGCGCACCTTGTGGTTCCACCTCTCCATAAACGGGCCTTCGACGGCCCGATGCTGCTGCACGGCTCGCCGGCCAATCGACGACCGAGTGGTCTGACGACACAGGCCGAATCGACACCGCCCTCACGATCGCGATTCTGCGGCCTCCCGGGACGCCGACTCGAGATCACCGATATGCACCAGTTTCACACGACGACGCCCAGCCGACTTGCCGGCGCTGCGTTCGGTGGCGTCGATGTTCTTCCATCCGGCGAGGTCGATGCGATGTGCGCCGTGGTCGGCCACCAGGTCGGCGACGTCATCGGCCGAGGTAGAGGACTGCGGCAGGACGCCTGCGACGAAGTCGGCGATCACCGATTCCGCGGTCTCCTGCCCGCACAGTCGGTTACGTCCAATACCGCCGGTCGCACCGCGCTTGATCCATCCGGTCACGTACAGACCCCTGACGATCTCGCCGTCGACGCTCGACTGCACCCGGCCCTCGACGTTGGGCACCACGCAGCGCACCTCGTCGAACGGGACGTCGTTGATGGGCACTCCGCGATAGCCGATCGCGCGCAACACGAGCCCGGTCTCGAGGTCGAAGCCGTCGTCGGTTGGCACGATCGCGACGTTCTCACCGGCCTCGGTATAGACGTTGCACACGGCGTGCAGTGCCTCGACCTTTCCGTCGCCGGTCAGCTCGGTCGGTGACGTCATGAAGCGGAAGACGATCCGCTTGTTGCCTTCGGTGGTCGGGCGTGCCGCGAATTCCTGCGCGAGCCGCAGTTTGGTCGCGATCGTCGAATCCAACTCATCGTCGGATTGTGCGGCCTCCGACACCGGGTCGAGCGTGAGCTCGGCCGGATCGATGATCACGTCCACACCGTCGACCTCACCCAGCGCGAGGAACTCGCTGTTGGTGTAGGCGGCCTGTGCGATTCCGCGTCGCGCGAGGAGCACAACCTCGCGGATGTTCGACTCGCGCAACGCGGCGAGGGCGTGATCGGCGATGTCGGTCTTCGCGAGATCGTCGGGATCGGTCACCAGTATGCGTGCGACGTCGAGCGCGACGTTGCCGTTGCCGACGACGACAGCGCGCTCCCCGGACAGGTCGAAGGTGAGGTCGGCGAAGTCGGGGTGGCCGTTGTACCAGGCGACGAATTCGGTGGCCGACACCGAACCGGACAGCCCCTCGCCGGGGATGCCGAGCCGCTTGTCGGTCGGCGCCCCGACGGCATAGATGACCGCGTTGTAGCGGGCGGTCAGTTCGTCGTGGCTGATGTGCTTGCCGACCTCGACGTTGAGGAAGTAGCGAAAATTGCGCTTGGCCGAGGTCGCCGCGAAGGTCGACTCGACACCCTTGGTTGCAGCGTGGTCGGGGGCGACCCCCGCGCGCACCAATCCGTATGGCGTCGGCAGACGGTCGAACATGTCGACCGAGATCTGCGGTTTGCGGACCAGTTCCTCCGCGGCATAGAACGCGGCAGGTCCGGCGCCGACGATGGCGACACGGACGTCTCCTTCGGGCAGCTTGGGGGCCTTCTTCGGGGGAACCAGACCACCTTCGACGTCGTGGTCCTTGTAGTAGTCGGCGTTGATCTGCAGGTAAGGCTCGTCGCGCTCCTCGAGCTGATCGTCGGGGATGATCGCCTCGACGGGGCATTCGTCGATACATGCCCCGCAGTCGATGCAGGTGTCCGGGTCGATGTAGAGGCTCTCGGCGGTGAAGAAGGTGGGCTCGTCGGGCGTCGGGTGGATACAGTTGACCGGGCACACCGCGACGCAGCTCGCATCGTTACAACAGGGGCGTGTGATCACATGGGCCATCGGCGCTGTCCTCGAAGTTCAACACGTAGAACGTGTTCTAGTTTTGTGGTGACTGTATCTTAACGACCGGTCCGTGAGCTACCCGATCGTAACCACAGCGTGTGAGCCAGCCGACACCGCCAACAGAGGACATCTATTGACCCGCGACAACAGCCAGGCCACCGGCACAACTCTCCCCGAACGCAAGGACGGTGCGCGCTTCTTCGAGGCGACCTACCGCGTACGCACCGGCGACGTCGACCAGGACATGCGCGTGCGGCTCGACGCTGTCGCCCGGTACCTGCAGGACATCGCCAACGACAACATCGAAGCGACCGATCTCGGCGACTCAGACCCGTTCTGGATCGTGCGGCGAACCGTCGTCGACGTCATCGAGCCGATCTCGTGGCCTGCGACCGTCACAGCACAGCGGTGGTGCGGGTCACTCTCGACACGGTGGACCAACATGCGCGTGCGGCTGACCGCCGAGCACGAGACCAACCGGTTCAACCCCGAACCGCGCAAGTCGGGATTGATCGAGACCGAGGCGTTCTGGATCAACGTCAACGACCAGGGGATGCCGTCACGAATCTCCGACGACGCGTTCGAGCTGTTGTCGTCGATGACCGACGAGCACCGACTCCGCTGGAAGTCGATGAACCCGGAGAAGGCTCCCGACGCCGAGGGGGCGTCGGCCGACGACCGCGAACACGTGTTGCGCAGCACCGACTTCGATCCGTTCAAGCACCTCAACAACGCCGCGTACCTCGAGGCCGTCGAGGACGAACTCGTCGAGCACCTCGACCTGATCGACGGACCGCACCGGCTGGTGATCGAGTACCTGCGTCCGATCGTCCCCGGCACGCCGATCACGTTGCGGCGCGTCCGGGAGCCGCAGCGACTTCTGCTGTGGATGCTC
The DNA here is from genome assembly GCF_001665475.1 of Gordonia sp. 852002-51296_SCH5728562-b. NCBI lineage: Bacteria > Bacillati > Actinomycetota > Actinomycetes > Mycobacteriales > Gordoniaceae > Gordonia > Gordonia sp. 852002-51296_SCH5728562-b. The sequence continues at coordinate 65,533 of NZ_LZMI01000041.1, forward strand.
ATTCCCGGCGACGACGGCGAGCACCAGGTCGCGGCAACCGTATCGGTGACGAAGCGCCCAGCAGACCAGGTGGCCGGCGATCAGGAAGTCGGCGGTCAGGCCGTGGCGGATGAGTCAGTGACCGCCTGACACGCAGAACTCGTTACCCGCGGGATCGGTCAGCGTGGTCCACCCGAACCCGCCACCAGGGATCTCTCGGTCGCCGAGCTTGGTGGCTCCGTTCGCGACGAGAGTGTCGACGATGGCCGGATAGTCGGGCGACGCGAGGTCGAGGTGGATGCGATTCTTGCCGGGCGTCGGGTCGTCGACTTTCTGAAAACCGATCGCGGGCCCGCCGTCGCGAAGTGCGACGACGACGAAGAATCCGTCATTCTCCGCGACGATCGTGCCGCCGAGATTGGTCGCCCACCAATTGGCGAGTGTAATTGGTTCGAGTGTGTCGACCGTGATCATGGCTACCGAGAGAGTCATGGACTCACCTTAGCCACGATTCGCGCGATAGTCGAACATATGTTTGCCTTGTGTTCACCCGGCGAGGCGTACGTCGAGCAGGGCGCCGGTCTCCGACGCGACCACCAGCGCACGCGAGTCCGAGGGTTGCACAGCGACGGCCGTGGCCGGCGCGCCGAGTGCAATGGTGCACCGCGCGCCCGTCCGCACATCGACGAGGGCGAGCGAGCCGAGCGTCGACGTGACGGCCAGCGTGTGCGGATCCAGTGCGGTGAGGTCATCGAGCAGGCCGGGCAGCGGAGCCGTGAGGTCGGTGACGACCCGAATCGAGCCGGGATCGTCGAGCGGTAGTGCGACGACACGGCCCGTTCGACTTGCCGTGAAGGTCAGGTAGAGGTCGTTGCCGATGACCACCGCGCCATTGGGGCTGATCCCGTTGACGGCCGACGACGCGGCGAGCGCGGCTCGGGCTCTATCCGTCCACCGCTGGTCGATGGCGCCACCCGGCGCGATCCGGACCACGCCGCGCGAACTGTCGACGACATATCCGAACCCGCGCGCATCGAAAGCCAGACCATTGGGCATCGCGAACCCTCGTGCGTAGATCGTCGGATTCGGTTGCGGCGCATGCGGATCAAACTTCACGACGACGCCGTTGCGTTCGGCGCCGAACGACAACTGGTCGCCCGAGTTCACATACAGGTCGCCGCCAGGACCCATGCGCAGCGCGCCCGGCGCCCACACCGGGACGGTCGCGGTGCGTCGGCCGGACCGGTCATAGCGCTCCACCGAATTCCCGTAGAGACGTGAGACCCACAGGTTGCCCGAGTGATCGAACGTGAGGTTCTCAGCCCAACCCGCCGGAGACGGCGAGGCAGTTCTGGTGGTGACTGTCGCGCCGGCACATCGGTTGCTCAGGGCCGCGTCGGCAACCGACCCGACACCCACGATCGCCAGTGCCGCCACGCACGACGCCAGCAGCGCACGGAGGATTCGAGGGTGGAATCGAAACCCGGAGTGTCCCATGGGCATAGATCATGCCCCGGCGCGCGCGGCGGCGCCCGGCAGCGACTACTGCCCACCGTCGCGGCAGCGACTATTGACCACCGTCGCGGCAGCGACTATTGACCACCGTTGAGGAGCAGCTCCATCAGCTTTGTCGGAGCGGCGCACGGGTCTGCCGCTGCTGCGCCGCCGATCGGTTCGACCCAGAACGTGTAGACGCCGCGGGTCGGCGCGCGAGTGGTCACACCGCACACCGCCGGCCGCTTGGGGTCGCGCTGGGTGAAGGCCGCCTGACTCACGATCCGGACGTTCTCGGTGGTGTAGCCGAGCCGCTTGGCGGTGTCCTTCTCGACGTTGAAGTCGCCCCATTCGAACCAGTTGAACGTGACATTCGCGGTGACCGGGCCGTCGACGATCCACCGGCAGATCGCGCCGTTGAAGGTGCCCCGTGCCGACGTCCCGCCGACCGCCTTGGCGAGCTGAGCAGTTGAGAGCACCTGGCATTCGAGGGTCAGTTTGTCGAACCGGTCGGTGTCGACGTTGCCTGGTTGATCGGCGTTGGCCTGCTCGGACGAGACCGCCTGACCGTCGATGGTGCAGCCCGACAGCGCTCCGACAAGCAGGGCCAGAGCGACAAGCAGTGGCACGACGACGCGTCGCAGGCGCCTCATGATGCACGCTCGATCGACATCGTGGACAGTTGGCGCGTGGCGTCGCAGATCTGTTCGGTGTCGGGACCCTGCGCGTTCAGTGATGAGGTCCCGGCGCTCACCGACCACTCGAAGAAGTCGGCGCCGAAAGCGATGCCGATCTCGCAGATGCCCGTGTCGGAGGCGACGAATCCCTTGTGGCCGTTGATCTCTATGTCTTTGGTCGACTCGCGGGAGAGTTGCTCGGTGGCACGCTCACGTCCGATCGGTGATCCGCGATACCAGTTGAACGATGCCACCGGTCCGGTGCGATCGACGCTCGACGACCACTCACACACCGACGAATTGTTCACCGTGTTGGTCAGCGTTCCCAGCTTTGCGAGGTTGTTGACCTCCTCTGTGGTCACGCCTCCGCATTCACCGAAGAACGGGCCCGACCCCGCTTTGGCCGGCGGCGCCGCGGCGCTGCCGTTGCTGTTGCTGTTGCCTCCCGAATCGTCGGAATCCGACGAGCACGCACTGCCGATCAGCGCGATCACCACCGCCAGCGACACGAGGAAGCCCCCGCGCATCAGCTTGTCGATCTCGCGTCGCTCGCGTTTCGTCGGCCGACCGGCACCACGATCGCGTCGTGGCTGACTCGCCAGGATCTCCTTGGCCGGCGGCGGTGGACTCTTGTCGATGTAGCAGGCCGACGCCGCGGAGGGCGACACTCGCTTGGTGATCACCTGGGTCACCTCGACGATGCGCTCCCGACCACCCAACCGCAGCCGCACCTCGTCGCCGATGCTGACGTGTTGCGCGGGCTTCGCGGTCGCTCCGTTGACCCGAACATGGCCGCCTCGGTATGCGTCACCCGCAGCCGAACGTGTTTTTGTGAGCCGGATGGCCCAGATGTAGGCGTCGACGCGTGCGCTCACCGTCGGGGCCTCGTTGCCCACGAGTGAGCGTCACCCGTCCGCAGTCGATCTCGCACCGGTTTATGCCCTGCTCACTTCTGTCGCGTCAGCATGTAGTACCCGCCCGCCACCATGACGACGCCGAGCACGATCGCCAGGAACCAGTTGGCGAAGAACCCCACCAGGAGGAAGACCACGATGCCTGGCGAGATCGCCACGAGGCTCATCCCCGGATGCTCGCGCACCACCTGTGAGACTGCCTTGCTCTTTGCGGGATCGATCGCCATGACTTCCTCCTAGCGCGCGCCGCCGTCGGCCGCTTGACTCCGATGAGCGAGCGGTCGGCGACACCATTGGGGCGAACCTGCGTCGGTGGCTCCACTCTAGCCAACGGGGCCCTGAGGGCTGCCGGCGTTTTGCGGTCAGTCGTCGCGCCGAGGTGGTTCCACCTCGTCGACGTCGAGGTGCTGGTCGACGTAGTCCGCGCTCGGAACGTCGTCGGATTGTGGCGGTTCGACGCCTGCGAGGGGATCGACGAATTCGTCGAGCGGCGCATCGTCGGCAAGCGATTCGCCCGGCTCGTCGTCGAGTGGCGCTTCGGGGTCGACGACGCCCTCGGGCAGGTCTTCGCCTGAGATCGGTTCGCTCATCGTCGTCTCCTCGCGTCGAGTGATCGGCCTCTTCCGTTGTAACAAACAGTCAGTTCGTGCGGAAGGAACAGGCCGATCTCGTGGCGCGGAGGCGGCCGGTACTACTGACTGCTCGCGGCGTTATCGGTCGAGTGCGCTGACTCCGACGACGTCCCGGTGTCGTGGGTGTGGGTATCGGTGGTGTCGGTTGCGCCCTCGGCACTCGCGACGCCGTTCGACGCCGCGCCGGCGGTGCTCCCGGTGCCATCCGTCGAACGATGCTTACCGACATAGTCGTCGAGCGACCGATGTTTGCCCACGTACCCTGACGCGCTGGAATCGCGCGAATCTCTCTGCGCGGCACCGGCTGTCGATTTCGGTACTGACGGAGCGTCGACTTGTTGTGTCGCCGTGTCGGTTTCGGTCGTTGCGGTCGGTGCGTCAGCGGTGCTCGACGCCGCGGTCGTGTCGGTGTCGGTGTCTGTCTCTGTGGGCGTGTCCGCGGGAGCGATGGCCTCGCTGGCGTCGGCACGCAGGGCGCTGACCGACGACGAGGCCGTCGACCTGCTGACGGCGCTGCTCGACCCGCCGAACGGGCCCACCGACGGCACGCCGAACGGGAACGCGATCTCGGGGATGTCGACTGTCGGCAGCAGCTGCGCGGTGTCGACGTCGCCGAGGGTGACCACGGGAAGTCCCAGATGGTTCGGCTTGACCTCGCCGTTGACCGTCACCGTCGGATTGAACGTCACCGACGAGCCAAGCCAGTGCACCACGATGGGCGCCTGGGTTCCGTAATCGCTTGTGAGGGTGAACAAGACGGGCAGACCGTAAGCATCCGTCCGGTCACCTCCGACGGTGAGCCGGGTGAAGTCTTTGCTGAGCGAGAAGGGCTGGCCTGAGAACAACTGCCCAAGGACGTCGGACAGCACCTCGGCAGGGTTGACGAGAATTGCCGTGGGGTCGGTCAACGCAGTCTGGAACTCGGGGATGGACTGCTGGAGATCAAGGCGGGCGTCGAATGTGCCCGCCACGTTCGCGCATGCACCGACATTGCTCGCGTACCCCGCGGTGAGCACTCCGTAGCAACTGACATGCTTCGCGCCCGGCACGGATATTCCGGTCGGAACAGTGAAGATCTCGACCGGGATGTCGCTTGTGTTCCACGCATTCGCCATACCGATGATCGCGAAGGCGAAGGCGGTGTTGCCGTCACTCGCCCCGGCCGTCGCCAGGCTCAGCGGGAGGTACGAGATGGCGGTCGCTTTGCCTCCACCTGACGCGAGCGCAAACTGAAAACCGTCACCAATGACCGTCGCCGATCCCTCGGGCAACGCGGCGTCCGGAACCGGCACAGTTATTCCTAGAATCTTTCCGGTACCGAAATCAAGGCCGGCCGCCTTGGCTGCATTGAACAAGCCCTGCGCCGGACTGTACGCAGCATCCGGCACGAGATCGATCGTCGTCGGAAGCACCACTGCGACACCAACGCCCGTCGACCTGGAGCAATCGGCACCGCCGTTGACCGGCCCACCGTCGGAGTCTGACGAACACAGGTTCAACCGCCATTGGTCGGCGAGGCCCTGGGTAACGCCGTTGTTCGCAAGGGCACCGATGACGTCACCGACTGATCCGACTGCGTTCGGGATGGTGACTGCCTCCGCGTGCCCCGCCCCGACCGTCTGCCCGAAGCCGAGCGTGGTTGCGGCTGCGACCGCCACGGCGCCTGCCGCGGCGCGCTGACCGGCCTTGCGCTTGCGGCGTCGATCCTGTTTCTCCGCTCGACGAACTCCACCGCGCCGCGCACCGTTCACCGCCGATTGAGCCATGTGGCTTACCCCTCCGAGACATCCGCCCGAGTACTGTCCCCGAGCTAGGAGGATTGAATCACCACAGTTCACCCAGAGCGGACGATTTCAGGAAAACGCTCGAATGCTGACTGCGTTGAGGAGTCCGTTCAACGACTTGCCAGAATGCGCCGGGAGAGAACATCTTTCAGCGCACGACCGTTCACAATTTAGCGCCGCAAACGTCTGCTCGTCGGCGGCTCACCGCCGCGTGCGCTCGAGCGGGCGGCCCGACTCCCCGGCCTGCGCGTCACATCCGAATCCGACCACCCAGTCGCCGTCGGCGAGCTCGACCTTGCCGAGCATCATCGGCTGCGGCAGTGCGGCGAGGAACTCCCCGAGAGCGGCCGGCGACAGCACCCAGCTCTCCCCCTCGATGACACAACCCGCACCGACGTCGCGGATCAATCCCGGCTTGGGCGGCGTCGTGTCCAGTGCGACAAGGCGATACGACGGCGCTGTGCGTACTTCCCTACTCCAGCGCGCGCCACGACCGCTGAGCTCGTGCGTCAGCGGTCCACCCGCCATATGTGCACCGAATACGGCCAACTCGACCGATGGCGCGACACGTTCGGGCCACGTCGGCATGGTCAAGGATGCGCTATCACGGGAGTTGGTCGGCGAAACCCGCAGTCGCCGAGCAAGATCGATGAGAACGGCGTCCTCGTGTGCACCCGCGAGGAGCGTGATGCCGAACTGGGATCGGGTTCCGTCGGCCTCGTCGACGACGCCTGCCGGGACCGCCAACCCGCACAGATCGAACAGATTGCAAAAGTTGGTGTAGGTACCCATCCGACTGTTGACGCCGATCGGGTCTGCGACGACCTCGTCGATTCGTGGATGAAACGGCGCCGTCGGCACCATCAGTGCTGTCGCATCACCCCACTGGTCCATCGCCAGCGCCCTGAGTTCTGCGAGTCGACGTCGAGCACGGAGCAGATCCACCGCGGTGTAACCGGATGCCTTCGACACGATCTGCGCCACAACGGGATCGAGACCGACGTCGTCGGAATCTGCTGCGCTGTCGATGAACTCACCGACAGCGTCGTATCGTTCAGAGACGAGAGCGTCGTCGTAGAGCAGTCGTGCCGCGGCGAGGAAGGGCGTGAGGTCGACGGTCTTGATCGTGAAGCCGGCAGCCTCGGCCGCGGCCACCGCGTCACTGAAGGCGCCACGCCAGCGATCGTCGAGTTCGGGGAGTTCGGCGGGCACCGCGATGACCGGGGCCTCGGGTGCCGCGAATCGGGTCGCTCTGTCGAATGGTCGCTCACCAGTTGCCTCTGCCATCACTCCGGTGGCGAGGTTCGCAAGGTCGAGGTCGGCGGCAAAGATAGTCGGGACGTCGTAGTCGGCACACGCGGGCACGACTCCGACGGTGGAGAGCGCCCCCACGGTCGGCTTCACGCCGACGATCCCCTGCAGACCCGCCGGGACACGACCCGACCCGGCGGTGTCGGTACCGATCGCGATGTCGGCGAAACCGAGCGCGACGGCAACCGCCGACCCGGAACTCGACCCGCCGGAGATCCGATCGGGTCGCCGCGAATCACGCACGGCGCCATAGGGACTGCGGGTTCCGACGAGGCCGGTGGCGAACTGGTCGAGGTTGGTCTTTCCGATGACGACAGCGCCTGCCTTGCGCAGCGCGGCAACCGTGGGCGCATCCGCGTCGGGCACGTAGGCGTAGCCGGGACACGCTGCCGTCGTGGGCAATCCCGCGACGTCGACGTTGTCCTTGACGGCGAGAGTCACTCCGGCCAGCGATCCACCGCTCGCCAGAGACTGCTGGTAGTCGCGTGCGACGTCGGCCTGCGGACGAAGCGTGATGAACACTTCCGGCCGATCGGCGTCGCGGATCGCGGCGTAGATATCGTCGATCTTCGTCATGCGACCTTCCCCTTCGGATTGGAGTTGCCGGCCTCGTTCTGCTCGGTCGTCGTGAACTCTCCTGCCAGAGACCATCGTTCACGCTCTTCGGCTCGCGCGTACTCCATCGTCGAGCGGGATGCGGCGATGGCGTCGGCGTTGTCGGCGAGGAAGCGCTCGTGTTCTGCCAGCGAGAAGGTGCCTTCGGTGATGCGCACGCTGTCGCCGCGGCCAGCCGCGACGTCGGCCCGCATGTCCAGCAGTTCGTCGGCGCCGACCGGGTACCACTTGATGCGGTCGAAGAAGCGCAGCAGCCAGGGATGTTCGGGATCGAATCCCGGAGCCTGCTGCGGATAGCGATGGTTCCAGACCTGCGTCGTGCGGCCGACGAACTGGTAGCCGCCGGGCCCCTCCATACCGTAGATGCAGAGGTAGGCACCCCCGATGCCGACAGCGTTCTCGGGGGTCCAGGTACGTGCCGGGTTGTACTTCGTGGTGACCAGTCGATGCCGCGGATCGAGCGGAACCGCCACGGGCGCACCGAGGTACACGTCTCCGAGACCGAGAACGAGGTAGTCGGCGTCGAACACGATCCGGTGTACGTCGTCGACCGAGTCGAGACCATTCATCCGTCGGATGAACTCGATGTTCCACGGACACCAGGGAGCATCGGAGCGGACGCCGAGCATGTACCGTTCGATCGCCTCACGCGTGGCTGGATCATCCCACGACAGCGGCAGATGCACTGTGCGGCTGGGTACCACGAGTTCCGACGCTGCCGGGAGCTGACTCTCACACTCGATGAGCCAGTCCCGCATGGCGTGCTGCGACCACTTCGTCGGATCTGCTTTCACCTGAAGCGATCTGATTCCGGGTGTCAGGTCGACAAGGCCCGCGGGGTTCTCCGCTTCAATCCGCTCGGCGAGCGCATGCACGCGGGCACGAAGCGCGAGGTCGAGGCGCATCTCGCCGTACTCGACGAGGATGTTGTCGTCGCCGCTGCGGCGGTAGGTCACCGATGTGGTGCCGTCGGCCGTCGTCGTGGTTCCCAGAATTCCGCTGTCGGGATCGCCTCCGCGAGAAAGGACATCGACGAAGCTCGCTCTGCGTGCGAGACCCAGTTCTGCGGGCGACGCCGCCTCTGCCGCCTTGACCGCGACGAACCGCACCGTGTCACCGGGCTTGAGCTGCCCCAGCTTCCATCGCTCCGCCGCCGTCACCGTCACCGGACAGACGAACCCGCCGAGACTCGGTCCGTCGGGGCCGAGCAGGATCGGGGTGTCGCCGGTGAAGTCCAGTGCTCCAACCGAATACGCGTTGTCGTGGATATTCGACGGATGCAGCCCCGCCTCGCCGCCGTCGGTCCGTGCCCACTGCGGTTTGGGGCCGACCAGGCGAATCCCCGTGCGGTCGGAGTTGAAGTGCACCTGATAGTCGGTGCCCATGATCTCGGCGATGTCGGTAGGAGTGAAGAACTCCGGGGCCGAGTGCGGTCCGACCGTCACCCCGAGCTGCCATGCGTTCGTGAACGCCGGCTGCTCCTCGGTGAGAATCCGCGTCGAGTTCACGGTCGGGAGACCCGCCCGCGCCAGAATGTCACCGTCGGAAAGGACGCGACCGTCGAGTCCGCCGAACTTGCCCATCGTGAACGTCGAACGGCTGCCCAAATACTCCTCCGCCTCGACACCCTCGGAGATCGCGATGTACACGCGCAGTCCGAGGGAACCCACGGCTCCGATGTCGAGCACGCCGCCCGCGGGCACCGTGAGTGGGACCCATTGGGGCACAACGACTCCGTCGAGAGTCAACTGGACCGGGGCGCCGGTCACGGCAACAGTTGCCGACGTCGAGAAACGCAGGCGTGGTCCGAGCATCGTCACCTCGAGTCCCGCGGCATCGACCGGATTTCCGACGGCCATGTTGGCCAACCTGAAGGACAGGTCGTCCATCGGACCCGACGGCGGGACACCGACCTTCCAGTAGCCGACGCGGCCAGGCCAATCCTGGATGGTGGTCATGGGTCCGGCGCGCAGCACCTCGATGCCGTCGAACTGTGTTGTCTGGCTGTTCATCTCGTCTCCTGGCGGTCGGTACTCGGTCAGCCCCGCGGCCGCGTGACGATCACGCGGACGGCAGTCGGGTCGAATCCGTTGCAGGGGTTGTTGATCTGGGGGCAGTTGGACACGAGCACGAGAGTGTCGACTTCGGCGCGCAGCGCGAGGCGCTTGCCGGGCGCGGACAGGCCGTCGACGATCCCGAGTGCGCCGTCGGGGTCGACGGGCACGTTCATGAAGAAGTTGACGTTGCCGACGAGATCCCGCTTGCCGAGGCCGTGTCGTGAGCCACCGATGAGGAAGTTCTCGACGCACGCGTGCTGGTGCTTGGTGTGATGGCCGTAGCGCAGCGTGTTGGACTCCTGCGAGCACGCGCCGCCGAGGGTGTCGTGATTGCCGACCTCGTCGGCGACGATCGTCATCATCGGCTGCGACTCCTGGTCGCGGATCACCGTGCCGGTGGTCAGGAAGATGTTCCCCTGCGCGGCAATGGTTGTCTGCGCCGAGTAGCGGACCGAGTGGTCGTGGCCGCCGAAGAACAGCGTGTCGACGGCCTGGTTGCCGTGGAGGTCGACGATGGTCGCAACATCGCCCGCGGCAACGACTTCCGACCAGGGAGCGCGCTCAGCGACGATGCCGTCGTAGATGACGTCGCCGGGCACGAGCGCGAGGTCGGCCGCCGGGGCGGTGGTGGGGTTGATCGTGGTGGTCATCAGTGGTCCTTGCGTTCGGATGTGTGTAGTTCGGGGATGGGTGGTGGTTTCGACACGCCGCTCGTACCTCGCGGCTGCTCAACCAGCGGGGATACGGCGCGTCCTCGCGGGGTGAGGTGGTTTCGACACACCGCTCGTTCCTCGCGGCTGCTCAACCAGCGGGGAGACCGGCTCGTCCTCGCGGCTGCTCAACCAGCGGGGAGACCGGCTCGTCCTCGCGGCTGCTCAACCAGCGGGGAGACGGCTCGTCCTCGCGGCTGCTCAACGGTTCCGCTGGTTGAGCCGGGCACGAGCGCAGCGAGCACCCGAGTCGAAACCACTGGCATTCCGCTGGTTGAGCCGGGCGCGAGCGAAGCGAGCACCCGAGTCGAAACCACTTGGCGTCAGAAGCGTGTTGCGCCGTAGACGTCTTCGCTGTTGGCCACGGCTCGCTGGTATTCGGGGTCACGGTCGGCGACGTCGGCGAGCAGCGCGTCGAGGTCGTCGGTCGCACGCCAGGCGAGCACCTCGAGGGGCCCCGAGCGGAACTCCGCGCTTGGGTCGAGCGGGTGCGCGGTGTTGGCGATCGCCACGATGCACGGCAGGTGCAGAAGCAGGTCGACGCTCTTGTCCGCGCCCGCGCTCCCTTGGAACTCGAACGATCCCTCCTCGTCGACCTTCACTCCCTCGAAGAGCGAGAGCGACGGCGCCACATCGGTGGGCGTCAAGCCGTTCTTGGCGGCGGCCAGTTTGAGAAGCTCACGCCCCGCGGGAGTCGTCGAATATGCCTCTCCGTGGCCGTATTTGGCGGCATTGTCGGCGAGTGTGGTTGTGCCCGTGAGCGCGTCGTGGCGCGCACTGGTGTCGTCGACGATGGTGGCGAGCACCCTGCCCTGATCGCTCAGCAGGGGGTGGCCGGTGGTGAGGTAGGCCTGCCAGGGCACCTTGACGGTGTCGGCGACGTTCAGGCGCTCCCACGGGGCGTCGACGCGCCACAGGAGCAGGTGCGCGCACGCGTCACCGGTGATGTCGCGCAATCGGATTCGGTTCCCGCGGGCGAGCACCTTGGTGGTGTACCTGCCGCCGGGAACCGTCTCGGCCCAGGTGAGCGTCGACGAGTCGACGTCGGTGATCGTCGTCGGCCAGTCGGTGGCGGGCACCACGGGCATGGAGTCGGTGATCGCTCCCGCCTGTGCACGAGCATGCGCACGGGCACCGGCGGTGGAGGATGTAGAGGTGGTGGTCGAGGTGGTCATGTCGACGTCCTTCGAGAATGAGCTGGCGAGGTTCCGGGTCGTCCCGGTGGTCGGCTGCACGGATTCGAAGAGTCCGGCAGGGCGTCGTCGCTCGGTTGACAAATCTATCAGTTGATCGGTAGTGCGGCAATCGCTACGAGCGCTTGCGTCCGACGAGTGCGTCTTCGGGTTCCGGCGCTCCCGGCTGGCCCTTGACCTTGAGGTACGCGAGGAATCCGACGATCAGCGTCGCTGCGACGAAGAGGATCGCGAAGTACTGGAGTACCCAGTTGCCGCCGTCGGGGTCGTAGACCTCCGCGCGAGGCCAGGCGATATTCACCATCAACAGACCGCCCATGACGACGGCGACGATGTTGACCGGGATGCCCCACTTACCGAGGCCGAAAACCGGTCGGCCGTGGCTCAATTCGGTTCCGCGCAGGCGATGGATGAGTGCGGGCACGGTGACCATCAGGTAGGCGAGGTAGACGATGACCACCGACACGCTGGTGATCGCGGCGAAGACGCCTGCCTGCCCGAGGTTGACGAGCAAGATCAGAATCGCCAACGCCGAGACGACGATGCCGGTGATGACGGGAGTTCCGGTGCGCGGGTTGACCTTTGCCAGTGCCGAGCCGAACGGGAGGCGATTGTCGCGTGCCATCGAGAACATCACTCGGGATGCCGACGCCTGAATGGCGAGAGTCGCGGAGAAGATCGAGATCGCGACGATGATCAGCAGCGCCTTACCGAGGACGGTGTTGAGTTGCGAGGTGATGACCCAGGCGATTCCCTGAGCGGAGAGTTCCGGCGCACCGAGCGACGGAGCGGCCATGAGCGCACCGATGATCATCAGACCTCCGCCGACGAACGAGACGAGTAGCGCGTTGATGATCGCCTTCGGCGCGGTGCGTCGAGGATCTTTGGTCTCCTCGGAAAGCTCTGCGGCGCTGTCGAATCCGTACATCACGTAGCAGGCCATGAGCATCGAGGCGAGGAAGGCCGGGAAGTAACCGAAGCCGTGTCCGTGTTCACCGGTGTTCGCGATCGCCGCCGCCGGGGAGCGTTCCGCCTTGATGAACATCGCAACGACGAGCGCCACGACGCCGATGATCTCGATGGTCACGCCGGTGACGGTGATCTTGCCCATGAAGCTCACCCCGACGCCGCTGATGATCGTGCAGCCGATGATCGTGATGGTGCCGAGGATGATCGCGTTGGTTGCACCCGAGACCGACGTGAGGCTCGTGTCGTCGCCGACGAACTGGAAGCCCGACCAGATCTCGGGAAGCACGCTCTGCATCGCGATGGCCAGTGCCGCCACACTCACGATGTAACCGACGAGCATGAACCAGCCGGCAAACCAGCCGACTCCGTCACCGGCGAGGCGTCGAGACCATTGGTAGACGGCACCGGCGACGGGGAACTTCCCGGAGAGTTCCGCGAAGACGAGGCACACGCAGAATTGGCATACGAAGACAATCGGCCAGGTCCAGAAGAACGCGGGTCCGCCCAGACCGAAGCCGAGCGCGAAGAGCGCGAACACGGTGGTGAGGATGGAGACGAACGAGAAGCCGGAGGCGAAGGCGGCATATCCTCCGATGCCGCGGTGCAACTCCTGCTTGTAACCGAGTTGGGCGAGCGAGTCGGCGTCGTCGACGTCGCTCGTCGGCGAGGTGCCGTCGGGAGCCTTTGAGTCGGGTTGTGCGGTGGAGGTCATCGTCAGTTCCTTCGTGGTGAGGCTCCACATTGAGCGGGTTTATCTGCCAGTTGATAGATAACGCCTGCGCTTTTTCTATCGAGTGACAGATATGTTGCCGGGATGGAAACTCACGCTACGAGCGTGTTACGCAGCCCAGGTCACTCCACTTCCGCGCAGCGCGGATCGCTTTTGACCGCGAGATTCCGGCGATTTGGGCGGACTAGACTCGATGATGAACTTGCCGCAACCCACGCCCCAGCACGAATGAAAGAGCTTCCGAATGAGTACTGCGTCCCGGTCGGGCCGAGTGGCGGCAGGCCCCGGCCGACCGCGCCTCGTCGAACAACGCAGACGAGGAGCCACCGCGCGTGAGGAAATCCTCGACGCCGCAGCCGAACTCTTCTGCCGCCACGGTTACACGGGGACGTCGACGCGCATGATCGCCGAGGCCGTCGGCATCCGCCAGGCGTCGATGTATCACTACTTCAAGAACAAGGACGACATCCTCGCCGCGCTGCTCGACGCCACCGTCGTCGGATCTCTCGAGCGCGCAAGAGAACTGCTCGACGACGACCGCGCCCCCCTCGACCGACTCCTCGACCTTGCCCGGTTCGACGCCGCGCAACTCGTCGACGAGCGCTGGAACCTCGGTTCGCTGTACCTACTTCCGGAGGTGGGCGACGACCGCTACGCCCAATTCCGCACAGCGCGAAGCGAACTCGCCGCCGCCTACGAAACCCTTGCCGCCGCCGTGCTCGACGACCCCGCAGACACCCGCAGCCTGCTCCCCTTCCGCCTCGTCGAATCGATGATCATGCTCCGCTCCGACGAACAGCGCGACGAACTCGACGGCCGCACCGCCGCCGACCTCGTCGACACAATTGTTGGCGCGATCGAGATGCTGCTCACGCACGAGAGCCGCGCCTGAGGTTTGAAAGTGTCGCCGCGCGGACACCGGGCAGCTTCCGAGGTTGTCGGCGGCAGATAGGCTGACATCCATGGCAGGGCACAGCATGGAGTTCGACCCGATCGCCGAGGCGAAGGCCAATTGGACGTCGGCGGGCTGGGGCGACGTCGCAGACGGGATGGTCGCGGTGACGTCCGTGATGCGAGCCCACCAGATCCTGCTGGCCCGCGTCGAATCAGCGCTCCGCCCATACGATCTCACCTTCTCGCGCTACGAATTGCTTCGGCTGCTTGCCTTTTCGCGCAACGGCGCGCTGCCCATCACCAAAGCCAGCGACCGCCTGCAGGTGCACGTCACCAGCGTCACCCATGCGATCCGACGCCTCGAGGAGGCACAGCTCGTTCGACGCCTCCCCCACCCCACCGACGGTCGCACCACGCTCGTCGAGATCACCGACCTGGGCCGCTCGACGGTCGAGGACGCGACGTCGACCCTCAATCGCGAGGTGTTCGCCGACGTCGGGATGCCCCCTGAACACATCGCAGGACTCGTCGACGCGATCCACGAACTGCGCCACAACGCCGGCGACTTCTGAGCCTGGATTGACCCGGACCGGGCGCCCGACCGAACTGGATCGGCCGCCTCGGGGCCCGCGACACCTTGCCCGACGCCCACCAAACCACCACACCCGCAGCGCGCGTACACAACTCGGTCGTCAGCGCGACGCCAAGACAATAATCTCCTCGGCCCCCCGCTCACGTCACGATTGTGTACGCACCCCGGCTCCAGCTAGACCTTGCGACCCGTATACACAGCAGCAGCCCGGCCAGGCTAGATATGTGTCGAACCGAAGGATCTGTGTGCTGCAGCACCCACATCTTCCGATACGACACAAATTTCGGGCTGCGCGTCATACTGATCCGCGGCCGTAGCGGGTTGCGCCGCCGACGGCGTGGTCTCGACAAGCTCGACCAGCGGGTTAGCTCGACCAGCGAGGGTCAGCTCGACCAGCGAGGGTCAGCTCGACCAGCGGGTAGGGCTCGGGCGGCGAGTGGTCTCGACAAGCTCGACCAGCGGGTTCAGCTCGACCAGCGAGGGTGGTCAGCGCAGCGTCGTGATGATCGCCGAGAAGTCCTGGTCGGAGTGCTGTTCGGCGAAGGCGCGGTAGAGGGCGGCGGCGTGCTCGCCCAGGGGCGCGCGCGAACCGGTGTCGGCGATGGCGTCGAGCGCGAGGCCGAGGTCCTTGTTCATCAGCGCGGTGGCGAAGCCCGGCTTGAAGTCGTTGTTCGCGGGCGACGTCGGCTGCGGGCCCGGGACCGGGCAGTTCGTCTCGATCGCCCAGCAGTTCCCGGTCGCGCCGGTGACCACGTCGTAGAGCGCGTCGTCGGACAAGCCAAGCTTCTCCGCGAGCACGAACGCCTCGCCGACCGCGATCTGCTGGACGGCGAGCAGCATGTTGTTGCACACCTTGGCCGCCTGACCCGCTCCGGAGTCGCCGCAATGAATGATCTTGCCCGCCATCGGTTCCAGCGTCGGCCGTGCGGCGACGAACGCTTCCTCGGTGCCGCCGACCATGAACGCCAGCGTGCCGGCGACCGCGCCCTTCACGCCGCCCGAGACCGGGGCGTCGACCTGTGCGAAACCGTGATCTGCTGCGCGCGAATTGATCTCGCGTGCATCGGCGACGGAGATCGTCGAGCTGTCGATGAGCAGCGCGCCCGTGGCGGTCGCGGGCAAGATCTCGTCGTAGAGCTTTTTGACGATGGCTCCGCTCGGGAGCATCGTGATCACAACCTCGGCGATGGCGACCGCTTCGACCGCCGTCGGAAAGGTCTGCACACCTGCGGCTTCGGCGGTCTTGACCGCTTCGGGGACGGGGTCGTACCCGTGCACCGTGTGTCCGGCCTTGACGAGGTTGGCGGCCATGGGGCCGCCCATGTTGCCGAGTCCGAGAAAGGCGATCGTCGTCATTGTCGATTCTCCCTGTGTTGAAGTGTGTGTGGTCGAGTGGATTGGTCAGGCCTCGCGGAACCGTGCGGCCACCGACCGACCCACGACGACGCGCATGATCTCGTTGGTCCCCTCGAGTATGCGGTGCACGCGCAGATCGCGGACGATTTTCTCGATGCCGTATTCGGTGAGGTAGCCGTAGCCGCCGTGGAGCTGCAGCGCCTGGTCGGCGACGGTGTAACAGGCGTCGGTGACATATCGCTTCGCCATTGCGCACCGCTCCACCTTGTCCGGCGCATTCGCGTCGAGAGACGACGCCGCGTGCCAGAGCATCAGGCGGGAGGTCTGCAGCGAGGTGGCCATGTCGGCAAGGGTGAAGCGGATCGTCGGCTCGTCGATCAGGTTGTTCCCGAACGCCTTTCGCGACGCGACGTACGACGCCGCTTTGTCGAAGGCAGCCTGGGCCCCACCGAGAGACGACGCCGCGATGTTGAGCCTTCCACCGTTGAGCCCGTTCATCGCGATGCCGAAGCCGATGCCCTCCTGCTCACCGAGCAGGTTGCCGGCGGGCACGCGCACCTCGTCGAGAATGACCTGCGCCGTCGGCTGCGCGTGCCACCCCATCTTGTGTTCCTGCGCGCCGAAACTCAGCCCGTCGGAACCCTTTTCGACGAGGAACGTCGAGATGCCCTTCGGACCGTCGCCACCCGTGCGCGCCATGACTACGTACAGATCCGACGACCCTGCTCCCGAGATGAACTGCTTGACACCGGACAGCACATAATGGTCGCCGACCTTCTCCGCGCGGGTCGACAGCGCCGCGGCGTCGGAACCGGCGCCCGGCTCTGTCAGACAGTAGCTCGCAATGGTCTCCATGCTAGCCAGGCGCGGAATCCAGTGCGCGCGTTGCTCATCGGTGCCATAGCTGTCGACCATCCACGTGCACATGTTGTGGATCGAGAGGAATGCGGCGACCGCGGGGTCGGCGTAGGCGAGCTGCTCGAAGATCCGCACGCCGTCGAGTCGACGCAGCCCGCTTCCGCCGACATCCTCGGAGCAGTAGATGGCGCCCATCCCGAGTTGAGCCGCCTCACGCAACTCCTCGACCGGGAAGTGATTGGTCGAGTCCCACTCGAGGGCATGTGGCGCAAGCCTTTTGGCCGCGAACGCCGCGGCGGGGGGGGGGGGGGAGCCCCGGGGGGGGGGGGGGCCCCCCCCCGGGGGGGGGGCGGGCGGGGGGGGGGGGGGCCCACGGCAAAAGGGGGGGGGGGGCAACGGGGCCCCCCGGGTGACCCCCCAACC
>NZ_LZMI01000042.1:0-1658 GCF_001665475.1 Gordonia sp. 852002-51296_SCH5728562-b
CCTAGCCTCGAAGTTTCGTGAGGTGGCGGTCGGTCGTTGAGTGGTCCGGATGGTGTGGTCTGAGGACCGGATTCCGGACCGGGGCCGTGATGAGGCGCCCGAGGCGTCGGTGGGCGTCGGGGTTCACGGCCCCGAAATTGTGTGCCTTTCAGTCGGTGGTCAGGACGGCTGGTGGGGTTAGCCGGGGTCGGGAAGTGCTGTGAGCCTTGCTATTGCGTCGAGAAGAAGAGTCATGTGGGGTGCGTGGGCGGCCAACTTCAGTCGGGTTCGGCGGGCGTGGCGGCTGATCTTGGCGGCGATGGTGAACACGCGGTGGCGTAGGCGTTTGGGTTCCCACCGGCGGGCCTGGGTGTCGGTGAACGCGAGCATCTGAGTCCAGGCGATCAACTCGCATGCGATTTCGACGATGACGCACCAGATGCGGTTGGCGTCGAAGCCGTGCAGGGGCAGGTTGGTCAGTCCGCAGTCTTTGGTGGTGCGGATGCGGTCTTCGCAGCGGGCTCGTCGGCGATGTCGTAGTTCGAGGTCGGCGAGTTGACCACGAACAGTGTTGGTGGCAAATGCGGTCAACCGCAAACCATCTCGGTCGGTGAAGCGTAGCTGGGCGCCGGGATGGGGTTTCTCTTTACGCACGATCACCCGCATACCGTCGGGCCAGGTACTCAGGTCGAGGACACCGGTCAACTCGGCCACCCACGCCCCGTCGCGTTCGGTACCGTCGGCGTCGTAGGCCGGTGTCCACACCTGGGGTGAGAGACCGTCGATGGCCTCGGCGATCGGCTCGGTCAGGCCGAACCCGACCGAATACGCCAGCCGCCGCTTGTGCAGGTAGTTCAGGAAGTCGTGGGTGCCGCCGGCCGAGTCGGTACGCACCAGCACCGTTTTACCGACCCGATACCCGCTGACCTGCGGTAGCTGTGCCAGCGCGTGGGCGGTGACGGTGATGTGGTCGGCGGCGGTGTTGGCCCCGGCATTACCGGCCCGCAACTCGATCGCCAGGGGTTCACCAGTCCCGGCACTGCCATGATCAACGAACGCACACAAGGGGTGAAAACCGAAGCCACGCTTATAGGTTGGGGCCGCGTGTTCTTTCTCCGAATGTGCGGTCACCAACGTCGCATCCAAGTCGATGACCAGCGGATCGTGCGCGTCGCGACCATGGTCGGGAGCGGTATCGCCAGCGCAGTGCCACGCCCGGGTTCGGGCGCGCGCACGACCCGAAGCGATCGCGGTCAGTACTGCCGGCGCATCAGCAGCCAGGGTGGCGATCAGTCGTGACACCGTCGGATCAGAAGCGATCTGCCCAAACACCGCCGGATCGGCTCGCAGTTGGTTGATGTCGGCCAGACAGTCACCGCCGACCGCGACCGCGACCGCCAGATCCAGCAGGATCTTGCCCGGATCATGAGTGGCCAAAGGCTTACGCCACGGCATCAACGCATCGGACAATGCTGTGGTCAGACGCGTTTTCTCCGCAGCACGCAGCAACACTGTGGCCCCAGCATGCGACACGATCCCGGTTCCCGACCCATCAGCGGACAACTGCGGATACGGCGACGTAGACTTACTCACCAGATTGGTGCTCCTCGATCATGAGATATTCGGACCTTCGCAAGTCGAATTATCCCAGGTCAGGGCACCAATCTTCGTTTACGACA
>NZ_LZMI01000043.1:0-143135 GCF_001665475.1 Gordonia sp. 852002-51296_SCH5728562-b
CGAGCCAGAGGGTGAGTCCGGCGTCGAGCCCGACATGCTTGCCGTAGGCGAGAGCGAGATTGGCGAAGACCGTCGAGACCGCGGCGATGAACGCGCACAACACAACCCGTGTGACATCGCGCCAATGGTCACGCATCAGGGGCACCAAAGGCAGGCGTGCGATCTCGCCGGATTCGCGAGCCTCGGTGAATTGCGGGGTCTCGTGCAGTCGACGTCGGATGAAGAATGCGACGAGAACGACGACGGCCGACAGCCAGAACGGAATGCGCCAGCCCCACGAATACTTCGCGTCGTCGGGAAGTGCCATGAAGGGGATCAGGACGAGCGAGGCCAGGATGAGTCCGCCCTGGGTTCCCGTCAGCGTCCACGAGGTGAAGAACGCACGGCGGTGGTCGGGTGCGTGCTCGAGTGCGAGCGAACTGGCGCCTGCCTGTTCACCGGCGGCTGAGAATCCTTGGAGGAGACGGCAGATCACGAGCAGTACGGGAGCCAGCCAGCCGATCTGATCGAAGGTCGGCAGGCAACCGATGACGAACGTCGACAGCCCCATCAGCACGAGCGTGAACATCAGTACCCGCTGGCGACCGATGCGATCACCGAAGTGGCCGAGGATCAACGCTCCGATCGGGCGTGCGATGTAGGCGACACCGAACGTGGCAAATGACATCACCAGTGCCGCGTTGTCGTCGGATGGGAAGAAGACGTGCGGGAAGATCAGTGCTGCCGCGGAGCCGAACAGGAAGAAGTCGTAGTACTCGACGGCACTGCCCATGAACCCCGCGAGTGCGGCGTGTCGTGGTGTGCGTTTCCCGACGGCTCCGGTGCCGTCGGATTCGGTTGTGGTCATTGGGTGCTCCTCTGGTGCGATTGTGCCTGGTGGCAGGCGGTTCAGGACGCGTTTGCGACGAGTTGGCGGAAGTGGCGGGTCATCCGATCGGCATCCGGGTGCAGCCCGGTGATCAGCGCGAATGCGTCGACGGCCTGGTAGACGGCCATGTGGCCTCCGTCGAGGGTCGGTGCGCCCGCTGCGCGCGCGGCCTGCAGCAGCGCGGTGTCGAGGGGGCGATAGACGATGTCGGCCACCCAGAGGTCGGGCCGTAGCAGTGAGGCGTCGAACGCGATGCCGGGATGTTCGGCCATGCCGGTTGGTGTCGCGTGGACGACGCCGGAACTCTCCGGAAGCAGTGCGGGGAGTTTGTCGAACGCCGCGGCGTCGACACGCTGCAGTGGGTGGCGGGTGGCCAGGTCGTGCGCGAGGGCGCCGGCACGGTCGACGTCGAGGTCGACGACGGTGAGATGGGCGGCACCGAGTCGCAACAGCGCGTCCGCGACCGCCGTTCCCGCGCCGCCCGCGCCGACCAGCACGACGTCGGCGAGGTCGGCGTCGGGCAGCCCCTCGGTGAAGCCGTGTGCGAATCCCGTTGTGTCGGTGTTGTATCCGACGTCGCCGTCGTCGGTGAACAGAACCGTGTTCACCGCGCCGAGCGTGGCCGCGACGGGATCGACATGGTCGAGGTGCGCCATGACCAACTGCTTGCACGGGTGGGTGGCGTTGACGGCGTCGAATCCGAGCGCGCGCGCCCAGGACAGCACCTCGCCGATGCGGTCGGGGGAGATGCCCGCCGCGGTGAGGTCGATCGGGCGGTAGCTGTAGTCGAGGCCGAACGCGCGGCCCTCGGCCATGTGCATCGCCGGGGTCAACGACGGCCCGACGCCGGTGCCGATGAGTCCGACCAGATAGCTGGTCTCGGAAGTGTTCATGAGCTGTCTCCGTAATGTACGAACTAGTACGTTCGCAATCGAGTAGAGCACTGTGCTCCGCGTCTCGTCAACAGTTTCGTGTGATTGGAATCGCACAAGAAGACGCAGAGACTCCCGTTGGGGCCTCAGTCGCGGGGTGTGTTCAGGCGGTGGTGGTGAGCCACCCGACGACGACGTCGCCGATCATTCTGCGCAGGTGAGCGCGGTTCGACGTCTCGGTCAGATCGAGGTCGAAGAGGTAGCCGAAGGTGTAGCGATTGGCCACCTGGAACACGCAGTACGAGCTGATCACCAGGTGGACGTCGAGCGCGCTGACGTCGGTTCGGAACAAGCCGGCCGTCCGACCGTCGGCGAGGATGTCGTCGAGGAGCGACGTCGCGGGGGCGCTCAACTGGGGGAGGTCGGTGAGTCGTCGGATGAAGTCACCGCGATGGATGTTCTCGATCGAGACCAGACGGATGAAGTCGTCGTTGTCGATGTGGTGGTCGAAGGTGACCTCGGCGAGTCGTCGGATCGCCTCGATCGGATCGGCGTGGTCGACGCGCAGCTTCTGTTCCGCCCGACGGATTCCGCGGTACGCCCGGTCCAGAACTGCCAGGTAGAGGCCCTCTTTACCGCCGAAGTAGTAGTAGATCATGCGCTTGGTGGTGCGCGTGCGTTCGGCGATCTCGTCGACTCTGGCGCCCGAATATCCCGATTCGGCGAAGACCTCGGTGGCAACGTCGAGCAGTTCTGCACGCGTGCGCTCGGGATCGCGCTGGAGTTCGGATTTCGGCTTGGCGGCCACGATGGGAGCTTACTTGCGAGGCATCTGGCCACGGCGAACCATTGCCACCACTATGTACTAATTGGTACATTGATGTGATGAAGACCTCGATCGCTACCGTCTCGGTGTCTGGCTCACTCGTCGAGAAACTGCACGCGTGCGCCGCAGCGGGCTTCGCCGGTGTGGAGATCTTCGAGCCCGATCTCATCGCCGCCGATCAGTCCCCTGAGGAGATTCGAGCCCTCGCACAAAGGCTTGGTCTGGCGCTGTACCTGTATCAGCCGCTGCGCGACATCGAAGGTGTCAGCGAGGCGAGATTCGCCGACAACCTGCGACGCGCGGACGCGACATTCGCCACCGCTGCGCGACTGGGTATCGACACGGTCCTCGTCTGCAGCAATGTCGCCACCGCGACCATCGACGACGACGCGGTGTCCGCCGATCAGCTCCGACGCGTCGGTGACCTCGCCGCCGCACACGGCCTGCGCATCGCCTTCGAGGCCCTCGCCTGGGGACGGTTCGTCGACGACTACCGACGTTCGTGGCGGATCGTCGAACTCGCCGACCATCCGGCAGTGGGTCTGTGCCTCGACAGTTTTCACGTGCTTTCCCGTGGGCACGACCCGTCGGAGATCCGAGCGATCCCGGGGGAGAAGATCTTCTTTCTCCAGCTCGCCGACGCCCCGGCGCTCTCCATGGACGTCTTGTCGTGGAGCAGGCACCATCGCTTGTTCCCTGGCGAGGGCGCATTCGATCTGGAGGGCTTCGTCGGTCATGTTCTGGCTGCCGGCTACACCGGCCCGTTGTCGTTGGAGGTGTTCAACGACACATTCCGGCAGACCGACCCGGTGCCGACGGCGGTACACGCGCATCGGTCACTGCTGTGGTTGCAGGACCGGCTCGACCTGATCGACATCCCCGACCCCAAGTCCCCGACAGGATTCGACTTTGTCGAGATCAAGGCCGAGGACACCCGTGAGGTCGAGGCCATGCTGCACCAGTTGGGCTTCGTCGGGCGCGGCCGACATCGGAGCAAACCGGTCACGTTGTGGACAGCAGGTCAGCCGCGAGTGGTTCTCAACGAGCAACAGGCGCGTGACGAGTCGCCGCACATCGCGGCCATCGGACTCCAGGTATCCGACCCGGACGCGGTGAGCAGGCGCTCCGCGATCCTCGGTGCACCCGCCGTCAACCGCCGCACACACGCGTCGGAGCACGCGTTCGGCACGACAATCGTGCCCGGCGGCACCGAGGTCTTCTGGACGGGAGCCACGCCCGACCAACCCGCTTGGGTCGACGAGTTCGACGACGGGCTGCCGACGACGCCCACGGCGATTCGCGCGATCGACCACGTCAATCTCACCCAGCAGTGGGAGACCGCCGACGACGCACGGCTATTCCTGATGAGCGTGTTCGGTCTCGACGCCGACGACCCGGTCGAAGTGCCGGGGCCACGCGGGCTGATCCGCAGCGAGGTGCTGCGTTCTGTCGACGGTGGCGTGCGGATTCCACTCAACGTCGCCCCGCACGTCCTCGACTCCGAGGCCATCGCGCAGCACGTCGCATTCGCGTGCGACGACGTGCTCGGACTCGC
The DNA here is from genome assembly GCF_001665475.1 of Gordonia sp. 852002-51296_SCH5728562-b. Classification (NCBI taxonomy): domain Bacteria; kingdom Bacillati; phylum Actinomycetota; class Actinomycetes; order Mycobacteriales; family Gordoniaceae; genus Gordonia; species Gordonia sp. 852002-51296_SCH5728562-b. Next base: position 4,122 of record NZ_LZMI01000043.1, read on the forward strand.
GCGTCGCGCGCACGAGGCAGGCCTGCAGTTCCTGCGCGTCCCGGACAACTACTACGACTACGTTCGTGGACGCTTCGGCATCGACGAGGAACTGCTCGCGCAGCTGCGTGAGCTGGGCGTGCTCTACGACCGCAGCTCCGATCCGGCGGGCGGGTACCTGCTGCACTTCTACACCCGCACGGTCGGCCGGGTCTTCTTCGAGTTCGTCCAGCGGTTCGACGGCTACGACGGGTACGCCATCGACAACGCACCCGTGCGACTCGCCGCGCAGCAGTAGCTCAGCAGCCCTCCGAGTAGCGTGAGTGGCATGCTCACAGCTCCGTTTCCCGATGAATTCGCGCGTCGTCGCGAGCGGTTTCGTGCACTGATCTCGACCGGCCCGGCGCCCGTCGACGCCTTCGTGGTCTCCGACCTCACCAACATTCGTTACCTGAGCGGGTTCACGGGCTCGAACGCCGCGCTGTCGATCTCCGCCGCGGGAAGCGACGGCGACCGGATCTGCACGGACGGGCGCTACCTGACGCAGGTCGCCGAACAGTCGGGCGACCTCGTCGCTATCATCGCGCGCAATTGCACCGATGAGCTCATCGGCGCCGCGATCGCCGCGGGTGCCTCGCGGGTCGGCTTCGAGTCGGATGTACTCACGGTTGCCGCACATGCCAATCTGACGGGCGGTCTCGGGCAGGGGAGTGAACTCGTCGGACGGACCGGACTCGTTGCCGAGTTGCGTGAGGTCAAAGACGACGCAGAGGTCGAACTGCTGCGGCGTGCGTGTGCCATCGGCGACGTCGCACTCGCCGAGATCATCTCCGACGGTGTGATCCGTGCCGGGGCCACCGAACGCGAGGTGGCACGTGCGCTCGAGAACGCGATGTTCCGCCACGGTGCCGACGAGATCTCCTTCGAGACCATCGTCGCGGCGGGTGCCAACTCGGCGATCCCGCACCACCGCCCGACGTCGACGGTCCTCGCAGACGGTGACTTCGTGAAGATCGACTTCGGGGCCGTCGCGGGCGGCTATCACTCGGACATGACCCGCACCTATGTGCTCGCGCGCGCAGCGGACTGGCAGCGCGAGATCTACGACCTGGTGTTGACGGCACAGACTGCGGGCCGTGAGGCGCTGAAAGCGGGCGCCGACCTCAGGTCGATCGACGCCGCGGCGCGGTCGATCATCGCCGACGCCGGCTACGGGGACCAGTACGTGCACGGCCTCGGCCACGGCGTCGGACTCGAGATCCACGAAGCGCCGGGCATCGGAAAACTGGCGACGGGTACACTACCTTCCGGCGCAGCGGTGACTGTGGAGCCCGGTGTCTACCTCCCCGGAAGAGGTGGCGTCCGGATCGAGGACACGCTCATCGTGACAGATGGCGAGCCCGACCTGCTGACCACCACCGACAAGACCTTCACCGTCATCTGACGGCCCGCGCACGCCGATGCGCAGGAGATGCACACATACCGACGTAGAAGATTGAGGAACTGATTCATGGCGACCACCGCCGATTTCAAGAATGGTCTCGTACTCCGCATGGACGATCAGCTTTGGCAGATCCTGGAGTTCCAGCACGTCAAGCCCGGCAAGGGACCCGCGTTCGTGCGTACCAAGATCAAGAACGTGCTCAGCGGTAAGACGGTCGACAAGACCTTCAACGCAGGCGTGAAGGTCGAGACCGCGACCGTCGATCGTCGCGACATGCAGTTCCTGTACAACGACGGCACCGACTACGTCTTCATGGACGCACAGGACTACGAGCAGTACCCGATCGCGCCGGAGACCGTCGGCGACGGCGCACGCTTCCTGCTCGAGAACATGACCGTCCAGGTCTCCCTCAACGAGGGTCAGCCGCTGTTCGTCGAGCTCCCGGTCACGGTCGAGCTCGTCGTCACGCACACCGACCCGGGTCTGCAGGGTGATCGGTCGACCGGCGGCACCAAGCCCGCAACGGTCGAGACCGGCACCGAGATCCAGGTGCCGCTGTTCATCAACACCGGCGACAAGCTGAAGGTCGACTCGCGCGACGGCAGCTACCTCGGCCGCGTCAACAGCTGACCGCCCGGCTCCGTCAGCGAAGGTAGATCAGTGAAGCAACCCGGAACCCGGCACAAGGCCCGCCGCCGCGCGGTGGACCTGTTGTTCGAGGCTGAAGCCAAGCAGGTCAGCCCCGCGCAGCTCGTCGCGGAACGGCGCGAATTCGTGCGCGACGACGAGAGCGTCGGCGAGATCCACGACTACACCGCGACGGTCATCGAGGGGCTCGCCGACGACCAGGCACAGATCGATTCCGTCGTGGCGTCGCATCTGAAGGGCTGGACGCTCGAGCGGCTTCCCGCCGTCGACCGTGCGATTCTCCGTCTCGCGACGTGGGAGCTGTTCAACTCGACCGACGTCGATCCGATCGTGATCGTCGACGAGGCCGTCGAATTGGCCAAGGAACTGTCCACCGACGACTCACCCGCGTTCGTCAACGGTGTGTTGGCAAAGATCGCCGAGCTCGCCCCGCAGGTACGGGCGGCGCAGGCGGCCGGGTCCGACGGGCAGGGCTAGAACAGCCCTATGCCTACCGGCGTGTAAAGTATTCGGCGACAGACATCCTTTAACGATCCGTCCCGTGAGGCGGAGAAGGAGGTCCATACATGGGCGAACGTGTTCTGCTCGACGCCGCGGATGTGTCCCGCACCATCGCGCGCGTCGCGCACCAGGTCATCGAGAAGACGGCTCTGGGCTCACCCGATGCACCCCGCGTGGTAATCATCGGAATCCCGACGCGTGGAACAACTCTCGCCGATCGGCTGGCCGCGAGGATCAAAGAGTTCTCCGGCGTCGACGTTCCCGTCGGATACCTCGACATCACGCTCTATCGTGATGATCTCCGTGCCAAGCCGCACCGCCCCCTCGAACGCACGATGGTGCCCGCCGGTGGCGTCGACAACGCCGTCGTCGTCCTCGTCGACGACGTGCTCTACTCGGGCCGAACCGTCCGCGCGGCACTCGACGCGCTCCGCGACCTCGGCCGTCCGGCGGCAGTCCAGCTCGCTGTCCTCGTCGACCGTGGGCACCGCGAACTACCGCTACGCGCCGACTACGTCGGAAAGAACATCCCCACCTCGCGCGACGAGACCGTGTCGGTACACCTGACCGAGCACGACGGCGTCGACGAGGTCGTGCTCGGCTCGAAGGGGTCGAGCGACGAGCAGGCGGATCAGTGATGCGCCACCTACTCTCGACTGCCGACCTGACCCGCGACGACGCCACCGATCTTCTCGACGAGGCCGAGCGCTTTGAACAGGCGCTGACCGGCCGCGAGATCCGCAAACTCCCGACGCTGCGCGGACGCACCGTCATGACCGTGTTCTACGAGAACTCCACCCGCACAAGGGTTTCTTTCGAGGTCGCGGGCAAGTGGATGAGCGCCGACGTCATCAACGTGAGCGCGTCGAGCTCGTCGGTCAACAAGGGCGAATCGCTGCGCGACACCGCGAAGACGCTGCGGGCTGCGGGAGCCGATGCGCTCATCGTGCGGCATCCCGCGTCGGGCGCGGCACATCAGATCGCCGCCTGGACCTCCGGCGGATTCGGCCCGGACGGCCCGGATGCGGAGGGCACCGGACCCGCGGTGATCAACGCGGGTGACGGCACCCATGAGCATCCGACGCAGGCGCTGCTCGACGCCCTCACGCTTCGTCAGCGACTCGGCAGTATCGAGGGACGTCGGATTGCGATCGTCGGCGATGTGCTGCACTCGCGCGTCGCGCGGTCGAATGCGCATCTACTTTCCACCCTCGGCGCCGACGTCGTGTTGGTCGCGCCGCCGACGCTGCTTCCGGTGGGCGTCGACGAGTGGCCGGTCGAGACGTCGGGCAACCTCGACGCCGAACTACCGGGCGCCGACGCCGTGATGATGCTGCGGGTGCAGGCGGAGCGCATGAACGGTGGCTTCTTCCCGTCCGCACGCGAATACTCGGTGCGCTACGGGCTCAACGAGCGTCGGATGGGGTTGCTGTCCGACGACGCCGTCGTGCTGCATCCGGGTCCGATGCTGCGCGGCATGGAGATCGGCTACTCGGTGGCCGACTCGCCGCGCGCGACCATTCTCGAACAGGTGCGCAACGGCGTGCATGTCCGCATGGCGGTGCTCTTCCGGCTGCTCGCGGGCACAGAATCAGGAGGTGCGCTGTGACCGGCCCCAGCTCGGCAGCAGGATCGGTTGCCACGGGATCGGTGCTGATCCGCTCGGTCCGCCCGTACGGCGAGGGCGACCCGGTCGACGTACTGGTCACCGACGGCGAGATCGCGGAGATCGGAACGTCGATCGACGCCCCGGACGACATCGAGGTCGTCGACGGTGCCGGCGCGATCGTGCTTCCCGGCTTCGTCGACATGCACACGCATCTGCGCGAACCCGGCCGCGAAGACACCGAGACGATCCGAAGTGGTTCTGCCGCAGCGGCTCTCGGCGGATACACGGCCGTGTTCGCGATGGCCAACACCGCACCCGTCGCCGATAACTCGACGGTGACCGACAACGTCTGGCGTTCCGGACGCGAAGTCGGACTCGTCGACGTCTACCCGGTCGGGGCTGTCACCGTCGGACTCGAGGGCAAGCAACTCGCCGAGATGGGCATGATGGCGTCGGGGGCCGCGGGCGTCCGGATGTTCAGTGACGACGGAAAATGCGTCTCCGACCCGCTGCTCATGCGTAGGGCACTCGAATACGCCAAGGGGCTCGGCGTGCTCATCGCGCAGCACGCAGAAGAGCCGCGTCTGACGGTCGGGGCCGTCGCGCATGAGGGTCCTACAGCGGCACGGCTCGGACTCGCGGGCTGGCCCCGCGCGGCCGAGGAGTCGATCGTCGTCCGCGACGCACTGCTGGCTCGCGACGCCGGGGCGCGGGTGCATATCTGCCACGCGTCGACCGAGGGCACCGTCGCACTGCTGCGCTGGGCAAAGGAGCAGGGAATCGCCGTGACCGCAGAGGTCACCCCGCATCACCTGCTGCTCGACGACTCGCGGCTGCAGACCTACGACGCCATCAACAAGGTGAATCCGCCGCTGCGTGAGGAGCGCGACAAGGTGGCGCTGCGTCAGGCGCTGGCCGACGGGATCGTCGACTGCGTGGCGACCGATCACGCGCCGCACGCCGCGCAGGAGAAGTGCTGCGAGTTCGCGCAGGCCAAGCCCGGAATGCTCGGCTTACAGACCGCGCTCCCGATCATCGTCGAGACCATGGTCGCTCCGGGTCTGCTCGACTGGCGTGGCGTCGCCCGCGTCATGAGCGAACGCCCCGCGCAGATCGTCGGGCTCACCGATCAGGGCCGCCCGATCGCCGTCGGAGAACCCGCGAATCTGACGCTGGTCGATCCGGAGACGTCGTGGGTGGTGCACGGGCGCGAGCTCGCGAGCCTTTCCGACAACACCCCCTACGAGTCGATGTCGATGCCCGCGACCGTGGTGGCGACGCTGCTGCGCGGCGTGGTCACGGCACGCGACGGCGAGGTGACACGGTGAGTGCGTCGGAGATCATCATCGTGATCGTCGTCGTGCTGGTGTGGCTCGGACTCATCTCGCTGGTCCTGCGCGGATGGCGTAACCGGGGTCGTCGCCAGGCGGAGTTGATCGGCGAGATGCCCGTTGCCCCAACCGAACTCGGCGAGCCGCAGCTCGGCCCCGACTCCGGTGTGTACGTCGGCTCGACGCTCGCGCCGAGTTGGCAGAACCGAGTGGCAGTCGGCGACGTCGGCGATCGCGCCACCGCGACCATCTCGGCCTACCCCGACGGTGTGCTGCTCGAACGGCGTGGGGCCAGCGACATCTGGATTCCGCGCTCGTCGATCACCGCCGTCCGTACCGAGCGAGGGCTCGCGGGCAAGGTCATGACGGCCGACGGACTGCTGGTGATCCGCTGGGTGCTGCCCACCGGAACCGAGATCGATTCAGGAATGCGCGCGGACGACAAGACCGTCTACCCGGGATGGGTGGCCGCATTCGACACACAGCCCGATACAGAACAGAGGAAAGACCAATGACCGCAGCGGTTCTGGTGCTCGAAAACGGCCAGGTGTTCCGCGGCCGGGAATACGGCGCCGTCGGCGAGACGCTCGGCGAAGCGGTGTTCTGCACCGCGATGACCGGCTACCAGGAGACACTGACCGACCCCAGCTACCACCGACAGATCGTCGTCGCCACCGCTCCGCAGATCGGTAACACCGGTTGGAACAACGAGGACGGCGAATCGACCGGCAGTGCGGGCAGCGAGGGCGAGGTCGGCGACTCGGGCAAGATCTGGGTCGCCGGGTACGCGGTGCGCAATCCCACACGGCGCGTGTCGAATTGGCGCGCGACAACGTCCCTGGAGGACGAACTCGAGCGCCAGGGCATCGTCGGCATCTCGGGTATCGACACGCGGACCGTCGTGCGCGTGCTGCGCGACCACGGATCGATGCGAGCCGGGGTCTTCTCCGGTGGTGCGCTCGCCGACGACGACGAACTCATCGCCCGGGTGCGCAGCCAGCCGTCGATGAAGGGCGCGAACCTCGCGGGTGAGGTCAGCACCGACACCGGTTACCTCGTCGAACCGGCTTCCGACCCACGATTCACCGTCGCCGCAATCGATCTCGGCATCAAGACCAACACCCCGCGCATGTTCGCCGAGCGCGGCGTCGCCGTGCACGTGCTGCCCGCGGACGCCGGCTTCGACGCGATCGCCGAGTTGAAGCCCGACGGCGTGTTCCTGTCGAACGGTCCGGGCGACCCGGCGACCGCCGACGATGCCGTCGAGTTGACCCGGCGGGTCCTCGGCGCCGATCTGCCGCTGTTCGGCATCTGCTTCGGTAACCAGATCCTCGGCCGCGCGTTTGGCCGGAACACCTACAAGATGAAGTTCGGTCACCGCGGCATCAACATCCCGGTGATCGACGCGGCGACCGGCAAGGTGTCGATCACCGCACAGAATCACGGCTTCGCGCTCGAGGGCGAAGCGGGCGAAGAATTCGACACCGACTTCGGCCGTGCCCGCGTCAGCCACGTGTGCGCCAATGACGGAACCGTCGAGGGCGTCGAATTGCTCTCCGGCCGAGCGTTTTCGGTCCAATACCACCCAGAAGCGGCGGCCGGCCCACACGACGCCGCCTATCTGTTCGACAGATTCGTCTCCCTGCTGGAGGCAGATCGCGCACACGGAACGAGGTCCTAATGCCGCGCCGCGACGACATCAATCACGTCCTGGTGATCGGCTCCGGCCCGATCGTCATCGGACAGGCCTGCGAGTTCGACTACTCGGGCACCCAGGCATGCCGCGTGCTCAAGGCCGAGGGTCTGCGCGTGAGCCTGGTCAACTCGAACCCGGCGACGATCATGACCGATCCGGAGTTCGCCGACGCCACCTACATCGAGCCGATCACGGCCGAGTATGTCGAGAAGGTCATCGAGGCCGAGCGTGACTCCGGTCATCCGATTGACGCGGTGCTCGCCACCCTCGGCGGGCAGACCGCGCTGAACACCGCTGTGGCCCTGCATGATCGGGGGTCTCTCGAGAAATACGACATCGAACTCATCGGTGCCGACTTCGACGCCATCCAGCGTGGCGAGGACAGGCAGATGTTCAAGGACATCGTCGCCAAGGTCGGGGGCGAGAGCGCGCGGTCGCGCGTCTGCCACACCATGGAAGAAGTGCGCGAGACCGTCGCCGACCTCGGGTATCCCGTGGTCGTGCGCCCGTCGTTCACGATGGGTGGCCTCGGTTCGGGTATGGCCTACAACGAAGACGACCTCGACCGCATCGCAGGTGGAGGCCTCGCGGCGTCGCCGACCGCCAACGTGCTCATCGAGGAGTCGATCCTCGGGTGGAAGGAATACGAGCTCGAGCTGATGCGCGACAACCGCGACAACGTGGTCGTCGTGTGTTCGATCGAGAACGTCGACCCGGTCGGAGTGCACACCGGCGATTCGATCACCGTCGCACCGGCGATGACCCTGACCGACCGTGAATACCAGAAGATGCGCGATCTCTCGATCGACATTCTGCGTGAGGTCGGCGTCGACACCGGCGGCTGCAACATCCAGTTCGCGCAGGACCCGCGCGACGGACGGCTCATCGTCATCGAGATGAATCCTCGGGTGTCCCGCTCGTCGGCATTGGCTTCCAAGGCAACGGGTTTCCCGATCGCGAAGATCGCCGCGAAGCTCGCCATCGGCTACAGCCTCGACGAGATCACCAACGACATCACGAAAGAGACCCCGGCCTGCTTCGAGCCGACGCTCGACTACGTCGTGGTCAAGGCGCCGCGCTTCGCGTTCGAGAAGTTCCCCGGCGCCGACGACACGCTGACCACCACGATGAAGTCGGTGGGCGAGGCGATGAGCCTCGGCCGCAGCTTCGCCGAGGCATTCGGCAAGGTGATGCGTTCGCTCGAGACCAAGGCGGCCGGATTCTGGACCGAGCCGAACCGGCCCGATCCGGCGACCGTCGACCTCGACGCCCTGCTGGAGGAGATCGCGACCCCCAAGGACGGTCGCATCTACAAGGTGATGCTCGCGTTCGACGCCGGAGCCACGATCGAGCAGGTCTACGACGCCACTGCCATCGACCCGTGGTTCCTCGCCGAGATCGCGGGGATCGGAGCGCTCGGCGCGCAGATCCGCGACGCCGACGAGCTCACCGAGGATCTGCTCCGCGATGCGAAGTCGAATGGCTTCTCCGATCGTCAGATCGCCGCTCTGCGTGACGATGTCGCCGACGAGAATGCCGTTCGCGCCCGTCGCCACGAGCTCGGCGTCCGGCCCGTCTACAAGACCGTCGACACCTGTGCCGCCGAGTTCGAGGCGAAGACGCCCTACCACTACTCGACCTACGAGCTCGATCCCGCGGCGACCAGCGAGATCGCTCCGCAGACCGAGCGGCCCAAGGTGCTGATCCTCGGTTCGGGCCCCAACCGCATCGGCCAGGGCATCGAGTTCGACTACTCGTGTGTGCACGCGGCGCTGACCCTGTCGGAGGCCGGCTACGAGACGGTCATGGTCAACTGCAATCCGGAGACGGTCTCGACCGACTACGACACCGCCGACCGCCTCTACTTCGAGCCGCTGACCTTCGAGGATGTGCTCGAGGTGTACCACGCGGAGTCGCAGTCGGGCACCGTCGCGGGAGTGATCGTCCAGCTCGGTGGGCAGACACCGCTCGGACTCGCCGACCGTCTCGAGGCGGCCGGGGTACCGATCGTCGGAACCAGCCCTGCGGCAATCGATCTCGCGGAGGATCGCGGTGAGTTCGGCAAGGTGCTCACCGCAGCCGGACTGCCCGCGCCAGCGTTCGGCACGGCCACCTCGTTCGAGGAGGCACGCGATACCGCCGCCCGGATCGGCTATCCGGTGCTGGTGCGCCCGTCCTACGTGCTCGGCGGTCGCGGCATGGAGATCGTGTACGACGAGGCATCGCTCGCCGACTACATCTCGCGCGCAACAGAATTGACGCCCGACCATCCGGTGCTCGTCGACCGCTTCCTCGAAGACGCGGTCGAGATCGACGTCGACGCCCTGTGCGACGGCACCGAGGTGTACATCGGTGGCGTCATGGAGCACATCGAAGAGGCCGGCATCCACTCCGGCGATTCGGCGTGCGCACTGCCGCCGATCACGCTCGGCCGATCGGATCTCGAGATGGTCCGACGCTCCACCGAGGCATTGGCCAAGGGCATCGGCGTGCGTGGACTCATGAACGTGCAGTACGCGCTCAAGGACGACATCCTGTATGTCCTGGAAGCGAATCCGCGTGCAAGCCGCACCGTGCCGTTCGTGTCGAAGGCGACGTCCGTCCCGCTCGCAAAGGCGTGCGCGCGCGTCATGCTCGGCGAAACCATCGCCGAACTGCGTGAGCAGGAACTGCTGCCCGCCACGGGAGACGGCGGCACCGCGCCGATCGACGCTCCCATCGCGGTCAAGGAAGCAGTGTTGCCGTTCAACCGCTTCCGCCGCTTCGACGGCACGGGAGTCGACGCGCTGCTGAGCCCGGAGATGAAGTCGACGGGCGAGGTCATGGGAATCGACGCCGATTTCGGGCGGGCCTTTGCCAAGTCGCAGACCGCGGCATACGGCTCACTGCCCACGCAGGGCGCCGTCTTCGTGTCGGTGGCCAACAAGGACAAGCGCGCGCTGCTGTTCCCGGTCAAACACCTCGCCGACCTCGGGTTCACCATCCTGGCCACCGAGGGCACCGCAGAGGTTTTGCGACGCAACGGAATCGTCGCGACGACGGTGCCCAAGCACTTCGAGGCCAAGCCGGGGGAGCGCACGATCGTCGACGCGATTCTCGCCGGTGAGGTCGCGATGGTGATCAACACGCCCTACGGCCAGTCGGGGCCGCGCGTCGACGGCTACGAGATCCGCAGTGCCGCCGTCACCGCCGGAATCCCGTGCATCACCACCGTGCAGGGAGCCAGCGCCGCGGTGCAGGGCATCGAGGCCGCGATGCGAAAAGAGATAGGCGTCGAATCGCTGCAGCGTCGGCACGCGACGCTGGTCAACGAGGGGTGATGAGTGTGACACGTTCGGACACAACAGGTTTCGCGGTTCACTACCGATCTGCTGTTGCCGAACGTGGCAGGCTGTGCGCCGGGATCGATCCCCACGTCGAGTTACTCGAGCAGTGGGGGTTGCCCGTCGACACCACTGGGCTGCGGCAGTTCGCCGACGTCTGCGTCGACGCGCTCGGCCCGGTCGCAGCCGTGATCAAACCGCAGGTGGCGTTCTTCGAGGCGTTCGGCGCAGCGGGATTCGCGGTGTTGGAGTCTGTCATCGCGGGGTGCCGCGCGGCGGGTGCCGTCGTACTCGCCGATGCCAAACGCGGCGACATCGGCTCGACGATGCAGGCGTACGCCCACGCGTGGCTCGACGAACGGTCACCACTGTGCGCCGACGCCGTCACCGTCTCGCCGTATCTGGGATTCGGCTCACTGTCGCCTGCGATCGACGCCGCGCGGCACGGGGGGCGCGGAGTCTTCGTGCTCGCACGCACATCCAACCCCGAGGGGGCAGGAGTGCAACTCGCCACGACGGGCGACCGGGCAGTCGGACAGACGATCGTCGACGACGCCGCTGAACAGAACGCTGACGGATCGGCGACGGTCGGGCTTGTCGTCGGAGCGACCCGTGCGCACGGGCTCGATCTGAGCGCACTGAACGGCCCCATCCTGGCTCCCGGTCTCGGGGCGCAGGGTGCGACGGCCGCCGACCTCCCCGAGGTCTTCTCCGGCGCCGACCCGGCCTGGGTGCTGCCCGCGAGTTCCCGCGGAGTGCTGCGCGTCGGTCCCGATGTCGCTGCGCTGCGGACGGCGTTCGCGCTTGCTCGCGACGAGGTAGAGGCCGCTCTGCGCTGATCGTCGGACGTTCCGAGGACTCCGACGACGAAACGCCCGCCCGACACTGTCTGTGCCGGACGGGCGCCTGCTTGTTCCTATCACCACAGGTCGTAGACGGCGTTCGCGTTGGGGAATCCGCTCGCGACCGAGGCATTGACGAAGTAGTGACCACCGGTGGTGCCGGTCATGTTGGTGTTCACAGCGCCGCGGACGTTCTCCAGCTCGTAGATCGCACGCGGGCCGAAGGCACCGACCTGGTAGTTGACGAACACCGTCTCCGACGGTGCGTTCGGTGCGCTCGCGGTGACGACCTCGCTGGCCCCCGGGGCCAGGGCGAACTGAGGTGCGTTGATCCACTGACCGGAGCCAGGCGTACCGCCCGCGTAGAACTCGGTGTGATTGGTGTGGTTGGTGATGGTCATGGCGACGGTCGGCTCTCCCGGGTGGTTCACCGGCAAGGTGCCCGCGTGTGCAGCGCCGACTCCGGCGGCAGCCAGCGTGCCGGCGATGCCGAGTCCTGCGACAACCGCCGCGGTGCGGATCGCGAAGGTCTTCCGGTGACGCGGCTTGGTCTGCTCGGTGCTTGCGGTGTTGGCGGTCTCGGTGCTTGCGGCGGCGGTGTTGGTCTCGGGGGTGGTGGTGTTGGCGTTCATGGTGTTTCTCCTTGCGACGGGGCCGCGTCCTTGGGGGGCGTGGTCGCTGTTTCTGACACCAATGACTTTGCCGCTCAGAAGCCCTTCGCAACCTCCGCCGACGGGCTGATCAGCAGGATGATCAGCGCATCCCCCGATCGGTGGATGTGGGCGTCAGCACAGGGGAGCGTCGAGGACGCGGCCGCGCGACACGCTCAAGCTGTGCATCAATTCGCGGAGTTTGTCGGTCGCAACTGCTGTCACAGCAGTACCAGGCGAGATTCGATGAGCATCGACGACGTCGAGGCGTCCGAGACACACGTGTCGCGGAGTCGACTCTGTGACCTGCGGTTTTGTGTGGATTCGTGGTCTGTCACAGCGAACGCGTAGGCTCTGCCGAGTCGTCGGTGAGCAGGGAGTTTCCCAACCCTCTACATCACCGAGGCCGACCGAAAACGCGGGGGTGCCTCTCGCAAATGCCTGTTCAGATGGGTACGGTCGCTTTCGCTGCAGTCATTCGACGTGATGGCGCCCCTGATCGGGCGAGTACACGTCGAGACACGCGGCCACACGCCACCGGAGCCTGCCCCGGGCGCCGGTGTAGTCAGTTCTAGAACGAAAGACGGAGGAACCCGTGGCGCTTCCCCAGTTGACAGACGAGCAGCGCGCCGCTGCGTTGGAGAAGGCAGCTGCCGCTCGCCGAGTACGCGCCGAGCTCAAGGAGCGTCTCAAGCGCGGCGGCACCGATCTCACGCAGGTGCTCAAGGATGCCGAGACCGATGAGATCCTCGGCAAGATGAAGGTCTCGGCTCTGCTCGAGGCGTTGCCGAAGGTTGGCAAGGTCAAGGCGCAGGAAATCATGACCGAACTCGAGATCGCCCCGACGCGCCGCCTGCGCGGCCTCGGCGATCGTCAGCGCGCGGCGCTGCTCGAGAAGTTCCCGTCCTGAGCGGGCAGAACACACACACGAGGGGCCGACTGGTTATTCTGGTCGGCCCCTCGGCCGTGGGTAAGTCGACCGTCGTGAGGCGAGTCCGCGAGCTCGTGCCCAACCTGTTCTTCAGCGTCTCCGCCACGACCCGCGCGCCGCGCCCGGGCGAGGTCGACGGGCGTGACTACTACTTCGTGTCCGACGCCGAGTTCGATCGCATGATCGCCGACGACGAATTCCTCGAGTGGGCAGAGATCCACGGCGGACTCCAGCGATCGGGCACGCCGGCGAAGCCTGTCGAAAACGCCCTCGCGACCGGTCAGCCGGTACTGTTGGAGATCGACCTGGCCGGTGCACGCAACGCGGTACGCCGACTTCCCGAGGCCATCACCGTCTTCCTCGCGCCGCCGAGTTGGGACGATCTCGTCGAACGACTCGCAGGTCGCGGCACCGAAACACCCGAGGCGGCGCAGCGTCGTCTCGAAACCGCCAGAACCGAAATGGACGCGCAGGGCGAGTTCGACCACGTGGTGGTCAACAACGAAGTCGACTCAGCCGCCCGCCAGTTGGTATCCTTGCTGGTTGGATCCGACAATACAAAGCAGGAGTTCGCGTGAGCACGCAGACCAATTTCGACACCCCCGAGATCGTCGACGCACCGTCGTACGACACCCCGCTCGGTATCACCAACCCTCCGATCGACGATCTCCTCGAGCGCGCGTCGTCGAAGTACGCCCTGGTGATCTACGCAGCCAAGCGCGCACGTCAGATCAACGACTACTACAACCAGCTCGGCGACGGCATCCTCGAGTACGTCGGCCCGCTGGTCGAGCCGGGTATGCAGGAGAAGCCGCTGTCGATCGCCATGCGCGAGATCCACTCGGATCTGCTTCAGCACACCGAGGGCGAGTAGCACTCACAGGAGATGTCCACTCCGGACGCCAAGCGGCGCATTCTGGTCGGTGTCGGCGGCGGCATCGCCGCATACAAGGTGTGCTCGGTCATCCGACACTTCACCGAGGCCGGACACGAGGTGCGGGTCATCCCGACCCGTGCAGCTCTCGAGTTCGTCGGCAAGGCAACCCTGGAAGCACTGTCGGGTCATCCCGTCTCGACCGAGGTCTTCGACCACGTCGACGAGGTGCCGCACGTGCGATTGGGCCAGGCTGCCGACCTGGTGATCGTCGCACCGGCCACAGCAGACCTGATGGCCCGTGCCGCGACGGGACGGGCCGACGACCTCCTCACCGCGTCGCTGCTGACGGTCACCTGTCCGGTGATGTTCGTGCCCGCCATGCACACGGAGATGTGGGAGCACCCCGCAACGCAGGCCAACGTCGCCACATTGCGTGAGCGCGGCGCCACTGTCGTGACACCGGCGTCCGGTCGGCTGACCGGTCGCGATACCGGCGCCGGGCGCCTACCCGAGCCGCAGGAGATCGCGCTGCTCGGCGAGTTGCTGCTCGACCGCTCCGACGCGCTGCCCTACGACCTCGCGGGTGCGCGCATCGTGATCAGCGCGGGAGGCACCCGTGAGCCGCTCGACCCCGTGCGCTACTTGGGCAACCGCAGTTCCGGGAAACAGGGCTTCGCACTTGCACGCGCCGCGGCACAGCGTGGCGCTCACGTCACCGTCGTCGCGGGTTCGACCAATGAGGCAGGCGAGCCTGCAGGCGTCGAGGTCATCCATATCGAGGACGCGCGCCAACTCGCCGACGAGATGACCAAGCGTGCCGCAGACGCCGACGCGGTGATCATGGCCGCTGCCGTCGCCGACTTCCGCCCGGTCACCGTCAACGACACCAAGATCAAGAAAAACGACGACGGCCCCGCACCCATCGAGCTGACGACCAATCCGGACATCCTGCGTGGACTCGTGCAGTCCAGGGAGTCCGGTGCCATCCCGTCCGAGGTGGTGATCGTCGGCTTCGCCGCGGAGACGGGCGACGACCAGGGTGGTGTGCTCGACCACGGCCGCGCGAAGCTGCGCCGGAAGGGATGCGACCTGCTCGTCGTGAACGCGGTCGGCGACGGCAAGGCGTTCGGCACCGAGGACAATACGGGCTGGTTGCTCGCGGCGAACGGCAACGAGACGTCGCTTCCGTACGGTTCGAAAACACTCATGGCGAGCCGAATACTTGACGAAGTTCGCGCTTTGCTGCCTGATTAGGTTCGCCCTCCACCTCGTCAATCGAATGTCCGGACGAGTGTGTAGTTTGTAATCCACGAGACCACCAACGGCGACCATTCGAGTTTGCCGTGTGCTCCCACTGGGGGGACACGAGTTTGAGAGGATCAGATGACCAGCTCTGCGTCACGCCTGTTCACCAGTGAGTCGGTCACGGAGGGCCATCCGGACAAGATCTGCGACGCGATCAGCGATTCGGTCCTCGACGCCATCCTCACCGACGATCCGAAGGCCCGCGTTGCCGTGGAGACCCTCGTCACCACAGGGCAGGTTCATGTGGCGGGAGAAGTCACGACCACCGCCTACGTCGACATCCCCGGCATCGTCCGCAGCACGATTCTCGAGATCGGCTACGACTCGTCGACCAAGGGCTTCGACGGCGCGTCATGCGGTGTGAACGTAGCGATCGGTGCGCAGTCGCCCGATATCGCGGGTGGTGTCTTCAATTCGCACGAGAGCCGCAGCGGCATTTCCGAGGACGAGATCGACGCGCAGGGCGCGGGCGACCAGGGACTCATGTTCGGGTACGCCACCGACGAGACCCCCGAGCTGATGCCGGTTCCGATCGCGCTCGCTCATCGGTTGTCACGTCGGCTGACCGAGGTTCGTAAGAACGGCACGCTGCCGTACCTGCGACCCGACGGCAAGACCCAGGTCACCATCGAATACGACGGCGACAAGCCGGTCCGACTCGACACGGTCGTCGTCTCGACCCAGCACGCAGCCGACATCGACCTCGAGAAGATGCTCACCCCTGACATCAAGTCGCAGGTGATCGATCCGGTCCTCGCCGAGCTGGATCTGCCCGGCTTCACCACCGAGGGCTACCGACTGCTGGTCAACCCCACGGGCAAGTTCGTGCTCGGCGGTCCGATGGGCGACGCAGGCCTGACCGGACGCAAGATCATCGTCGACACCTACGGCGGCATGGCTCGCCACGGCGGCGGTGCGTTCTCGGGTAAGGATCCGTCGAAGGTCGACCGCAGCGCGGCGTACGCGATGCGGTGGGTCGCCAAGAACGCTGTCGCTGCCGGTCTTGCCAGCCGCATCGAGGTGCAGGTCGCCTACGCCATCGGCAAGGCAGCTCCCGTCGGACTCTTCGTCGAGACCTTCGGCACCGAGAAAACCGATCCCGAGGTAATCCGCAAGGCGATCTCCGAGACGTTCGATCTGCGTCCGCTCGCGATCATCCGCGACCTCGACCTGTTGCGCCCCATCTACGGCCCGACCGCGGCCTACGGCCACTTCGGACGCACCGATCTGGACCTGCCCTGGGAGAACACCGACCGGGCCGACAAGCTGCGCTCGGCAGCGGGTCTCTAAGACATAAGCCGAAGTTCTGCAGAAAGAACGTGCAGCGTCGAAGCCGGTCGCGAAGGTCCTGCCCATGCTCGGGCTGGCCCATCTCGACCGGCCTTTCGACTATCTGATCGACGCCGAGCAAGATGCCGATGCCGCCCCGGGGGTCCGGGTGCGGGTTCGGTTCTCCGGCCGACTCGTCGACGGATTTCTTCTCGACCGCGTCGAAGAATCCGAGCATCCCGGCAAGCTGGGGTGGCTCGAACGGATCGTCTCGCCCGAGCCGGTGCTCTCACCCGAGATGATGCTCGTCTGTCGTGCGGTGGCCGAGCGCTACGCGGGCACGATGTCCGACGTGATCCGACTTGCGGTGCCGCCTCGACACGCGCGCACCGAAAAGGAGGAGACGCCTGCACCGACGTCGGACGTCGTCGTTCCCGAACCTGACGGGTGGCGTGCGTATCTCAACGCCGACTCGTTCCTCGACTCGCTCGCCGAGGGTGCTCCGCGGGCGTTGTGGCAGGCGACGCCGGGGGAGGACTGGCCGGCACGACTCGCCGAGCTCGCGGCGCAGGTCGCCGCGGCGGGGCGCGGTGTGGTCGTCGTGGTACCCGATCAACGTGACCTCGACCGATTGTCGGCGGCGTGCGAGCCGCTGCTCGGCGACCGGTGCGTGACCCTCGCCGCAGGACTCGGCCCGACCGCCAGGTATCGGCGATGGTTGTCTGTGCGTCGAGGCGCGGTCGACGTCGTACTCGGAACCCGCAGTGCGGTGTTCGCCCCCGTGCACGATCTGGGGCTGATGGTCATCTGGGACGACGGCGACGACAGCCTCGATGAGCCGCGAGCGCCGTATCCGCATCCACGCGAGGTCGCGGTGTTGCGGGCGCACATCGAGCGCGCCGGACTCGTGATCGGTGGTTTCGCACGAACCGCCGAGGCGCAGGTGCTCGCCGAGGCCGGCTGGGCCCACGACCTCGTTGCCGCGCGAACGACGGTCCGCGACCGCAGCCCCAGGATCGACGCGATCAGCGACGAGGATGCGCGCGTGGCACGTGATCCGTTGGCGCACAGCGCACGCATACCCGAGGTGGCGTTCGACGCCGCGCGAAAAGCCATCGCCGCCGACACCCCGGTCCTGTTCAGCGTGCCTCGGCGCGGATACATCCCGTCGCTCGCGTGCGCCCGGTGTCGTACCCACGTGCGCTGCAGGTCGTGTCATGGGCCGGTGCAGATGGGCGCCGACCAGCAGCTCACCTGCCGATGGTGTGGCCGGATCGAGCTGCGTTTCCGCTGCGTCGAATGTGGCGGTACCCAGGTCAGGGCGCTCACGACGGGCGCACGCCGTACTGCCGAGGAGTTGGGACGCGCGTTTGCGGGTGTCCCGGTGCTCACCAGCGGCGGCTCGTCGATCCACGACCGAGTCGACGGTGGGGCGCGCGTCGTCGTGTCGACGCCGGGTGCAGAGCCGGTTGCCGACGGCGGTTACGGAGCGGCGATCGTCCTCGACACGTGGGCGCAGCTCGACCGATTCGACCTGCGTGTCGACGAGAACGCGGTCCGCCGCTGGATGGCGATCGGTGCGCTGATCCGTGCGCGCCACGAGGGCGGTGCGATGGTGATCGTTGCCGACGCGTCGCTGAGCCCGGTGCAAGCGGTCATCCGGTGGGATCCGGTGGGTTTCGCCGCGCACGAACTCGGCAATCGGGTCGAGTTGGGTTTTCCGCCCGCGGTGACGATGGCCTCGATCGACGGCGACACCGCGTCGATCAACGCGTTCACCGATCTGATCGAATTGCCCGCCGGCGCAGACGTTCTCGGTCCTGTGCCACTGCCACCGGGCGTCCGGCCCCCCGCTGGTGTTCCCGACGGCGCCGAGATCGAACGCATTCTGGTGCGGACCGATCGCCGACACGGGCGAGAACTGACGGCGGCGCTGACCGAGGCGCAGGTGCGCCGCAACACACATCACGAGACCGGGCCGATCCGTGTGCAGGTCGATCCACCTACCATCGGATGAGCGCAATGTCTGCGCCCAACGACGCCGAAGGAGTCTGACGTGCGGATCGTGTTCGCCGGAACACCCGAGGTCGCGGTGCCCTCATTGCAGCGACTGCTCGAGTCGGCCGACCATGAGGTCGTCGGTGTGATCTCGCGACCCGATGCGGTCGCGGGGCGTGGTCGTAAGGTGTCGCGGTCACCGATCGCCGAACTCGCCGATGTGAACGGCATCGAGGTCATCACTCCGCGTCGGATGTCCGACGCGGAGGTCGCCGACGCACTCGCGCGGTGGCAACCCGACGTCGGAGCCGTGGTCGCCTATGGCGGGCTGATTCCGCCCGACGTTCTCGAGATCCCACCGCACGGGTGGATCAATCTGCACTTCTCGGTGTTGCCCGCATGGCGCGGGGCCGCACCGGTACAGGCCGCGATCGCCGCCGGTGACGAGACCACGGGCGCCAGCACCTTCCTGTTGGAGAAGGGCCTCGACACCGGCCCCGTCTACGGCGTGCTGACCGAGACGATCCGGCCGACCGACACCAGCGGAGAGCTGCTGGAAAGGCTGTCCGACGCAGGGTCGACGCTCCTTCAGTCCACTCTCGACGGGATCGCCGCGGGTGCGTTGTCGCCGGTGCCGCAGCCTGCAGAGGGAGTCAGCCACGCACCCAAGGTCGAGGTCGACGACGCGCGGGTCCGGTGGGATCTGCCCGCGCACCTGCTCGATCGACGTATCCGTGCCCACACTCCCGCACCTGGCGCGTGGACGACACTCGGCGACGCGCGCGTGAAGCTCGGCCCGGTCGGCCTCGTCGGCTCCGACGACCCGTCCGCGCCGAAGGATCTGGCTCCCGGGCGCGTCGTCGTCACCAAGAAGGTGGTGTTCGTCGGTACGGCCACAGATCCCGTGCGGCTCGGGTGGGTGCAGCCGCCGGGCAAGAAGCAGATGCCCGCCACGGATTGGGCGCGTGGTGCGCGACTCGACGACGAGACGGTGCTGTCATGAGTGATCCGAAACTGCGGAAGAAGGCCGCCGATCCGGTACGCGAGGTCGCACGCGACGTCCTGCGCGCGGTCCGTGAGCGCGACGCCTACGCCAACCTCGTACTCCCGAAGCTGTTGCGAGAGCGCAAGATCACCGGACGCGACGCCGCGCTGGCCACGGAACTGACTTACGGCACCGCGCGTGCACTCGGCACTCTCGACGCGATCATCGCCGCGGCCGCGAATCGTCCGGTGTCCGAGATCGACGGCGACGTTCTCGACGTACTACGTCTCGGTGCCTACCAGTTGCTGCGTACCCGCATCGGCGCACACGCGGCGGTCTCGACGTCCGTCGATCTTGTTCGTAGCGAAAAGGGCATGGGCCCTTCGGGTTTCGTGAACGCCGTGCTGCGCAAGATCTCTCAGCGCGATGAGGACCTGTGGGTCGACGAGTTGGCACCGCCGATCTGGGACGACCTCGTCGGGAACCTGGCGTTCCGATACGCGCACCCGCGCTGGATCGCGGAGGTGTTCTCCGACGCTCTCGGTGGCTCCGCGGGCGAACTGCAGGCCGCGCTCGCCGCCGACGACGACCGGCCACCCGTACATCTCGTCGCCCGCCCGGGACTCATCACCGCAGAGGAATTGGCGCTGACGAGCGGTGGCGAGGTCGGTCGTTACTCGCCGTACGCCGTGTACCTGCCGGGTGGCGACCCGGGCGACATAGAGGCCGTGCGACAGGGCTATGCGGGAGTTCAGGACGAGGGGAGTCAGCTCGTTGCGCGAGCCGTCACCGCCGCCGACATCGGTGAGGACGGCGGTCGATGGCTGGACATGTGCGCAGGCCCCGGCGGTAAAGCTGCGTTGATCGGCGCGATCGCCGACATCGACGGTGCGCATCTCGACGCCGTCGAGGTGAGCGAACACCGCGCCGACCTGATCCGGGGTGTCACCCGCGACATGCCTGTCGACGTCCACGTCGGCGACGCGCGCAATCTGACGCCCGAGACTGGCTTGGCCCCCGGCTACGACAGAATTCTGCTCGACGCCCCGTGCTCGGGACTCGGCTCGCTTCGTCGTCGACCGGAGGCCCGCTGGCGGCGAACTCCCGACGACGTCACCGAACTCGTGGGTCTGCAGCGTGAATTGCTCACGGAGGCTTTGCGAATGGTCCGCCCCGGCGGCGTCGTCGTCTATTCGACGTGCTCGCCGCACCCCGCGGAGACGACCGAGCTCGTCGCCTCTGTTCTCGACGACGTCCCGGAGGCTCGCCAACTCGACGCCCGACCACTCGTCGGCACCGAGGAGATCGGCGACGGCCCACACGTACAACTCTGGCCCCATCGGCAGGGCACCGACGCGATGTTCCTGGCCGCGCTGACGAAGGAGTGATCACTGCTCCTCGACGTGCTCGCACCGTCGCCTTCCCGATCGAAAATGCCTGCGACGCCGCCTGATTCGAGGTAGTCTAGAACAAACATTCGACGGCGTCCGGGGGTCTCGTGTTCGCAGAAACCAGCGATCTGGAATCGCTGGTTTCTGCGCTCGGTGAGATGCCTGCCGCCGAGTCCGAAGCCGATGCCGCCGCTCGGCTCACCGTTCTGGAAGAGATCAAATCCGCCTGTGCCGCAGCACAAGCGCGTGAGGCGGCGCGGTTGGATGAACTCCGTCGCGCCGATGAACAGCAGCGTGGAGTACCGAAAACCAGGCAAGGCCGGGGACTGTCGGCTGAGATCGGAATTGCGCGAAAAGCCTCTCCGCAGAAGGGGTCTCAGTATCTCGGGTTCGCGCGGGCGATCGAGCACGAGATGCCCCACACACGCGACGCGCTGGCGTCGGGTCGGCTGACGGAATGGCGTGCCACAATCCTGGTTCGCTAGACTGCCTACCTCACCCGCGAAACGCGCGAGGAGATCGACCGACGGGTCTGCGCGGATCCGACGACGCTCGACGGCGTCGGCGACTGTCAACTGGAGGCACTCGCGAAGCAGCACGCGTACGAGTTGGAACCCCGGGCCGTGGTGGATCGAAAAGCGAAGGCCGAGAAGGATCGTCGAGTATCGGTACGTCCGGCGCCCGATCTGATGACTCAGTTGTCCGCGCTGCTGCCGATGAAGCAGGGAATCTCGGTCTACGCGGCACTCAAGCGGTACGCCGACTCGGTCGTCGGTGCAGACGACCGCAGCCACGCGCAGATCATGGCCGACACGCTCGTCGAGCGGGTCACGGGACAGGCATCAGCCGGCGCCGTGCCCGTCGCGGTCAACCTCGTCATGTCGGCCGACACGATGCTCGGGGGTGAGAAGGCGGCGGAGGTTCCGGGATACGGGCCGATTCCGGCGTCTGTTGCGCGCAGGCTCGTCTCCGAGGGCTTCGATCCCGACAGTGAGACCACCTCGACCCTGAGACGCCTCTACGCAAGGCCGTCCGACGGCACCTTGGTCTCGATGGATGCCAAGTCGCGGTGCTTTCCCGCGGCGCTGGCGCTCTTCGTCGCCCGGCGCGACAGACGATGCAGGGTTGCCTACTGCAACGGCCACGTCGAACACATCGACCACATCCTCGCCCACCGCAGCGGTGGAGCAACGACAGCCGAGAACGGGGAGGGGCTGTGCCGTCTTCACAATCTGGTCAAGGAACTGCCCGGTTGGAAGTACCGTCGGCGCACCGAGTTCGGCGACATCACCGTGATCGACGTCATCACACCCTCGGGGCGCGAGCACCGAAGCACGTCGCCGCCCGCTGTCGGCTTCCGGCCGGCGGGGGAGAGCGCGCTCGAGACCGAACTGGCGGCGCTGATCAACGCAGCGTGACGTCGGTTGCGTAGCCGACGATGACGAGGGGTTCCGCCGACCTCGTCGTCGACGACGACGAGCGCACATCACCTATGGCAGATGGGCGAAATTCACCGCATTCAGAGCACACAATTATCGTCATTTCCGACGGCGCGCTGATTCTCGGTGCGGGAGTTTGAGCGTTGACCACGTATATTGCCCATACGTGAACGATCTTCGCGCAGCCCGGTACGCCGAACACATACGTAGCATGGGCCAGTTTGTCCGTTTCGGCATTGTCGGGGCGTGCGGAGTCGTCGTCAATATGGTCGTCGCGATCCTGCTGAACAAGGCCCACGGTGGTACCACGAAGGCGAACGACGTGGTGTGGCACGTCAGCGGCACCGACTTCAACCTTCGCTTTACGGTTATCGTCTGGATCGTCGGATTTCTCGTGGCGAATTGCGTGAATTTCCAGCTGAACCGCACGTGGACGTTCAAAAGTGCCAAGCATGCGAGCTGGTGGTCGGAGTTTTGGCCATTTCTCGCCGTCGGCAGCGTCGCTGCGATCGTCGGCATGTTCCTGAAGGTCGGCTTCACCAATCCGACGTCGCCGATCTACCTCTCGTCGTCGTTCTTCCACGAGGGTGCAGGCCTGCATTCGCGCGAGTACTGGGCCCAGATCATCACGATCGTGATCACGATGCCCATCAACTTCGCCGTCAACAAGCTGTGGACGTTCCGCGCGGTGCGGACACCGATCGCCGCGCGTGAAGAGCAGGTGCCGCCGGCTGCCTCCGCGGAACCTGCCACATCGTCGGGCCCGGTGGACAGTTAGATTGACTGCCATGACTGACGCCAACACGCCGATGATCGCGCCGTCGATTCTCTCCGCCGATTTCGCCAATCTCGCAGCCGAATCTGCTGCGGTCGCGCATCCGGGCAGCACTCGCGCCGACTGGCTGCACGTCGACGTGATGGACGCACATTTCGTCCCCAACCTCACGCTCGGGCTCCCGGTCGTCGAGAGCCTGCTCAAGGCAACCGACATCCCCCTCGACTGCCACCTGATGATCGACGACCCCAAGCGCTGGGCGCCGCCGTACGCCGAGGCCGGGGCCTACAACGTCACCTTCCACGCGGAGGCGACCTCGGATCCCGTCGACGTTGCGCGCGACATCCGCGCGGCAGGGGCAAAGGCCGGCCTCGCGATCAAGCCGAACACGCCGCTCGAGCCGTATCTGGAGATCCTGCGCGACATCGACACGCTGCTCGTGATGAGTGTCGAGCCGGGCTTCGGCGGACAGAAGTTCATCGCAGAGGTGCTGGAGAAGGTCAAGATCGTGCGCACAATCGTCGACTCGTCGGATCTGCGACTGCTCGTCGAGATCGACGGCGGAATCAACGCCGACACCATCGAGCAGGCCGCCGAAGCGGGCGTCGACTGCTTCGTCGCGGGTTCGGCTGTCTACGGTGCCGACGATCCCGGTAAGGCTGTCGCAGCGTTGCGCGAGCAGGCCGCCACGGCCAGGGCTCGTGTCGACTGACAAACCCCTCGATTCCTCGATGCGGTCAGCCATCGAGGAATCGGTCGGCGCACTGGGGCTCAGCTCTCCCAACCCGCCCGTCGGGGCGGTGATCGTGTCGCCCGATGGCGAGATCATCGCGCGGGGCCACACGCAGCCGCCTGGCGGGCCGCATGCCGAGATCATGGCGCTGCGTGCTGCGGGAGACGCCGCGCGCGGCGCAACCGCGGTGGTGACACTCGAACCGTGCAATCACACCGGCCGCACCGGCCCGTGTTCGCAAGCCCTGATCGACGCGGGGATCGCGCGCGTGGTGTTCGCGGTTGCCGACCCCAACCCCACCGCCAGCGGGGGAGCAGGGCGGCTGCGCGACGCGGGCGTCGACGTCGAATCCGGTCGCCTCGACGTTGAGGCGCGCACCGGCCCACTGCGCCACTGGCTGTTCACGCAGGAGCACGGCAGGCCGTTCGTCACCGCGAAGATCGCGTCGACCGTCGACGGTCGGGTGGCCGCACCCGACGGCACGAGTCGTTGGATCACCGGCCCACAGTCACGGGCGCGCGCACACCGCCAGCGCGGACAGATCGACGCCATCGTCGTCGGCACCGGAACCGTGCTCGCCGACGATCCCTCGCTCACCGCACGCCTGCCCGACGACACTCTCGCGCCACACCAACCGGTCCGGGTGGCGATGGGGTTGCGCGACGTCGAGACCTCGGCCCGCATCCGCGACGACGCCGCGCCGTTTCTGCAGGTGCGCAGCCACGATCCGGCAGATGTCCTCGCCGCGCTACCCGAGGCCACCTGGGTGCTCGTCGAGGGCGGACCGGCGATCATCGGCGCCTTCATCGACGCGGGTCTCGTCGACGAGATCGAGGCCTACGTCGCGCCGACGGTGCTCGGCGCAGGTGCTGCTTCGGTCGATCGGCCAGCGCTCACGACCCTCGCGCAAGCGCAGCGATTTGTCACCACCGACGTCGAGCGACTCGGTGACGACGTCCTCATCCGCATGGCGCGCGACTGAACCCTACTTTCGCTTCAAGCGGTTCCGGCCGATGAACCATCCCGCGATCACGCCCGCGAGCGCGATGATCGTGAGGACGAGCCACAACGACGCTCCGACGTGGATGAACAAGAAATTGATGCGCACGTGCTGCGTGTTCTGCGCGATGAAGATGACGCCCACAACGATGAGCACGAGTGGAATCCAGTTGCGTGCGGCGAGTCCGAGCAACTTCGACGACGTCGTCTGCCCTGTTGAACTGCCCTCGGTGTTCGCGGTCATTGCGACACCGCCTTCCCATGAGTTTGAACCAAAGCGGCTGTACTGAACTTTGCGGTTGTACTGACTCTGCGGTGGGCGATGAACGCCCGCTGATCGGAATTATCACCCGGTGAGGGGCACCGGTGGCGGATTGCGGGTTTCGGGTGAGTGTCGCACCGCTTCACCTGCGTGCTAGCGTCGAATGCAGACGTTCTCGGGGCGGGGTGAAAGTCCCCACCGGCGGTGAGTGGTCGCGATCAGGTCGCGTCGACAAGCCCGCGAGCGCCCGGCCGCCAGGTCGGGGTCAGCAGATCCGGTGTGATTCCGGAGCCGACGGTCATAGTCCGGATGCGAGAGAACAAGACGGCACAGGTGTGCCGCCCTGTCCGCCCCACGCGGGTTGCCCATTGTGTTCGCGCAGAACACGGCGGGTTATCCGGAACGCAGTGGGTCGCCCGCAACGAGGGCAGGACAGGAGCGCATATTGTTCACCGGCATCGTCGAAGAACTCGGCACGATCGTCGCGCGCGACGACCTTTCGGATTCGGCCCGATTCACCATTTCCGGACCGCTGGTCACCTCTGACGCCTCACACGGAGACTCGATCGCGGTCAACGGTGTGTGCCTGACCGTAGTGGAGTTGTCGTCCGACGGCGCGTTCACGGTCGATGTGATGGCCGAATCCCTCAATCGCAGCTCGCTCGACGTCCTCGCGACCGGCAGCCGCGTCAACCTCGAACGCGCCATGGCCGCAGACGGCCGCTTCGGTGGGCACATCGTCCAGGGTCACGTCGACGGAACCGGCACGGTGACCGCGGTGACGCCCTCCGAGCACTGGACCGTCGTGCGGATCGCCGTTCCCGACACACTGTCGCGCTACCTCGTCGAGAAGGGATCGATCACCGTCGACGGTGTGTCCCTCACCGTGTCCGCCATCGGTGGCGACCCCGCTGGGCAGGGGCAGAGCTGGTTCGAAATTTCCCTGATCCCCACCACGTTGAACGAGACGAACTTGGGTACGGCGCAGGTGGGTGCCGTGGTCAACCTCGAAGTCGACGTCATCGCCAAGTACGTCGAACGTCTTGCGTCGGCAAACACCACCGCAACACCCGCGGACGCAGCAGGAGTGAAGTGACACAGATGAGTACCGAAAACACCGTTGCCGACCACACCGTCGCCGACCACACCGTCACCGACAGCACGGCCACGCACACGACGGTCGACTTCGACACCGTCGAGCGCGCCATCGCCGACATCGCTGCCGGCAAGGCAGTCGTTGTGGTCGACGACGAGGACCGCGAGAACGAGGGCGACCTGATCTTCGCCGCCGAGAAGGCAACTCCGGAGCTCGTTGCCTTCATGGTGCGCTACACGTCGGGCTACCTGTGTGTGCCGCTCGACGGCGACACCTGCGACCGACTCGGCCTACCCCCGATGTACTCGGTCAACCAGGACAAGCACGGCACCGCCTACACCGTGACGGTCGACGCGCGTGAGGGCATCGGCACAGGCATCAGCGCGTCCGACCGCGCGACGACTATGCGCAAGCTCTCCGACCCGGCCAGCACGGCCAACGACTTCACCCGACCGGGCCACGTCGTGCCGCTTCGCGCCAAGGACGGGGGAGTCCTTCGACGCCCCGGACACACCGAAGCCGCTGTCGACCTCGCGCGCCTCGCAGGCTTCACCCCGGCGGGCGTGATCTGCGAGATCGTCTCGCAGAAGGACGAGGGTTCGATGGCGCAGACTCCCGAACTGCGGGTCTTCGCCGACGAACACGACCTCGCACTCATCTCGATCGCCGACCTCATCGCGTGGCGTCGTCGGCACGAGAAGCACGTCGTGCGCGTCGCCGACGCACGCATCCCGACCCGGCACGGAGAGTTCCGCGCGGTCGGCTACACGAGCATCCACGACGACGTCGAGCACGTCGCGTTGGTGATGGGCGACATCGCGGGAGACGACGGAACCGGCAGCGACGTGCTGGTCCGCGTGCACTCCGAATGTCTGACCGGTGACGTGTTCGGATCACTTCGCTGTGACTGCGGTCCGCAACTCGACGCCGCGATGGAGATGGTCGCCGCGGAGGGCCGCGGTGTGGTGCTCTACATGCGTGGCCACGAGGGCCGCGGCATCGGGCTGATGCACAAGCTGCAGGCCTATCAGCTGCAGGACGCGGGTTCTGACACCGTCGATGCCAACCTTCAGCTCGGGCTGCCCGCCGACTCGCGCGACTACGGACTCGGCGCACAGATCCTCGCCGACCTCGGCGTCACCTCGATGCGGTTGCTCACCAACAACCCCGCGAAGCGGGTCGGTCTCGACGGATACGGTCTGCAGATCGTCGAACGCGTGCCGATGCCGGTGCGCGCGAACAAGGAGAACCTGCGGTATCTGCGCACCAAGCGCGACCGCATGGGCCACGACATCATCGGACTCGACGAACCGCTAGCCGACGGCGCAGCGGTCGCAGGTGAGGCAGGACAGGCATGAGCGGCCCGGGCGAACCCGAACTCGACCTCGGCGATGCAGGCGATATCTCGCTCGCCATCGTGTCGTCGCAGTGGCACGCAACGATCTGTACCGCGCTCCTCGACGGTGCCGTGCGGGAGGCAGCCAAGCGCGGCGTCGATGACCCGACCATCGTCCAGGTCGCCGGGGCCATCGAGCTGCCGGTCATCGTGCAGGCGCTGGCCCGGACCCACGACGCCGTGGTGGCGCTCGGGGTCGTGATCAAAGGCGAGACGCCACATTTCGAATACGTCTGCGACGCCGTGACCGCGGGACTGACCCGTGTCTCGCTCGACGAGTCGACGCCGGTCGGCAACGGCGTCCTGACCACGCTCAACGAGCAACAGGCACTCGACCGTGCCGGTCTGCCCGACTCCAAAGAGGACAAGGGTGCACAGGCAACGGCCGCGGCGTTGGCGTCGGCGCTCACGCTGCGTGCGTTGAGCACCGCCGGATCGCCCACGTGACCGAGAGCCGTCAGCACATGGCGTCGACCGACACGTCCGAGCGCGGCGATGCCGAGTGGGACATGGTCTACCGACCACGCCGACTCGCGCGGATCGCCGTCGTCGTCGCCGTCGTCGTGCTGGCCATCCACATCGTCTTCGGTGTGCTGCTGACGATCTCCGACACCGGCCCGGAGAACATCGGGGCGTCGGACCAGGCGGCGATCATCATCATCGGACTGATCATCGCGGCCGCCATTCTGCTGTTCACCCGACCGCGGCTACGCGTCGGAAAGCAGGGCGTATCGGTGCGCAACCTGTGGGGAGACAGACTGTTCGAGTGGGATCGAGTGCGCGGTTTGACCTACCCCGACCGCGGGTTCGGTGCGCAGTTGCTCCTGCCTGCGGACGAGCACATCCCTGTGCTCGCGGTCCAGGCGGGCGACGGGGACAGAGCCGTCGAGGCGATGGATCGCTATCGCGAACTCGCGGCGCGGTACCAGAGCGGTTCGACACCGACCTGACCGGCGGGTGCACCGCTCTGGTCGGTGCCGCGTACTAGCCTGGAATCCGTGGCAGACCCGACTACCTACCGTCCCGCACCGGGGACGATTCCGACCGACCCCGGGGTCTACCGTTTCCGCGATGCACATGGCCGCGTCATCTACGTCGGCAAGGCCAAGAACCTCCGCTCGCGTCTGACGTCGTACTTCGTCGACGTCGCGTCGCTGCATCCACGTACGCGCCGGATGGTCACCACCGCGGCGTCGGTCGAATGGACGGTCGTCGGCACCGAGGTCGAGGCGCTTCAGCTCGAGTACAACTGGATCAAGGAATTCGATCCTCGGTTCAATGTCCGCTATCGCGACGACAAGACCTACCCGATGCTCGCGGTCACCATGAACGAGGAGTATCCGCGGCTGTTCGTCTACCGGGGTCCACGTAAGAAGGGCGTCCGGTACTTCGGTCCCTACTCCCACGCCTGGGCGATCCGCGAGACCGTCGACCTCCTCACCCGCGTCTTCCCGGCCAGAACCTGCTCGGCAGGCGTGTTCAAACGCCACCGCCAGATCGATCGTCCGTGTCTGCTCGGCTACATCGACAAGTGCGCTGCACCGTGCATCGGTCGTGTGAGTGCCGACGAGCACCGTGCAATCGTCAACGACTTCTGCGACTTCCTCGCCGGACGTACCGACCAGATGATTCGACGCCTCGAACGCGAGATGAACACGGCGGCAGAGCAACTCGACTTCGAACGTGCGGCACGGCTGCGCGACGACGTCGGTGCGATGCGACGCGCGATGGAGAAACAAGCCGTTGTGCTCGGTGACGGCACCGACGCCGACGTCGTCGCGATGGTCGGCGACGACCTCGAGGTCTCCGTGCAGATCTTTCACGTCCGCGACGGTCGTGTGCGCGGGCAGCGAGGGTGGGTCGTCGAGAAACCCGACGACGAGTCACCCGCCGAGCAGGTCGCGCAGTTCCTCACACAGTTCTACGGTCGGCAGGACGATCTCGACGGCAGCGAGGCGATCCCGCGAGAAGTACTGGTCCCGGAGCTGCCACCAGACGAGGAGCAACTCACCGCGTGGCTGTCGGGGTTGCGCGGGTCGAAGGTCAGTCTGCGCGTGCCGCAGCGTGGCGACAAGCGCGCACTCTTCGAGACCGTCGAGCGCAATGCGGGCGAGGCGCTCGCCCAGCACAAGCTCAGGCGCGCAGGCGATCTCACCACCAGGTCGGCCGCGCTGACCGAACTACAGGAAGCGCTCGGACTCGACCAGGCACCCTTGCGCATCGAATGCGTCGACATCTCGCACGTCCAGGGAACCGATGTCGTCGCATCGCTCGTCGTGTTCGAGGACGGACTGCCCCGCAAGTCCGACTACCGGCACTACTCGATTCGGCAGGCGGCAGGCGACGGACACTCCGACGACGTGGCATCCATCGCGGAGGTGACCCGCAGGCGGTTTCTGCGGCACCGCGCCGACCAGGACGCCGCCGCGGCGGCCGCGGTGCAGGTGACATCCGGCGAGATCTCCGCGCGTGCGGTCGATTCCGCGCCACCGCCGCCGAAGAAGTTCGCGTATCCGCCCAACTTGTACGTCGTCGACGGCGGCGCGCCTCAGGTCCACGCGGCGGCAGCCGTTCTCGACGAACTCGGCGTCAACGACGTCTCCGTCATCGGCCTCGCCAAGCGTCTCGAAGAGGTGTGGGTGCCCGGCGACGACGACCCGGTCATCCTGCCGCGCAACAGCGAGGCGCTGTTCCTGCTGCAACGCGTACGCGACGAAGCTCACCGGTTCGCGATCACCTTCCACCGCAGCAAGCGCAGCAAACGAATGACCGAATCGGTACTCGACGGCGTCGCCGGTCTCGGGCGCGCACGCCGCACCGCCCTGGTCACCCACTTCGGTTCGGTTGCCCGACTGCGCGAGGCGTCGATCGACGAGATCGCACAGGTTCCCGGCATCGGTGAGGCGACGGCGCGCGCTGTCCACGACGCGCTGGAACCCGTCAACGCGGGCGCTCCGGCCCAGAGTGGTGTTTCAGATCAGAACGGTGTGTCAGATCAGAACGGTGTCCCAAGTGTTCCAACCCAGACGGGAGCAGAGAGTGGCTGAGATCGCCGACGACGATCAACTCGTCGTGCTGTTTGTGGCAGGCATGTCGGGTGCGGGCCGATCGACCGTCGCCAACATCCTGGAGGACGACGGTTGGTACGTCGCCGACAACGTCCCCGCCCCGTTGCTCTCGACGCTGGTCGAGACCGTGCGCGAGTCCGACCCGCCGGTCACCCGGCTGGCGGTGGTGCTGCGGGCTTCCGATCCGTCGATCGGTGCGCAGTTGGAGTCCCTGCGCACCGAACTCGAACTCGCGGGGATCGCCACCAAGGTGTTGTTTCTCGATGCGACCGATTCCGTCCTGGTTCGCAGATTCGAGCAGGTTCGTCGTCGACATCCGTTGCAGGGCAAGGAAACTCTCGTCGAAGGTATCGCTCGCGAGCGTGTCATCCTCGCCCCGATCAAGAACTCCGCCGACCTTGTCGTCGAGACGTCGTCGTTGACGGTGTCGAAGCTGCGTGAGCTCGTCGAAGAGGTTTATCCGCACGACGGCGAGCCACGACTGTCCGTCGCGGTGCAGTCGTTCGGGTTCAAGTACGGGTTGCCCATCGACTCCGACATGGTGGCCGACGTCCGATTCCTGCCCAACCCCTACTGGGTGTCGGAACTGCGCGAGAAGAACGGACGCGACGCACCGGTTCGCGACTACGTGCTCGGGCACGACGAAGCGGGGCATTTCCTCGATCTCTACACCGACCTTGTCGGTGTCGTCGGAAAGGGCTATCTACGCGAGGGTAAGCGCTACATGACGATCAGCGTCGGCTGCACCGGCGGCAAGCATCGCAGTGTCGCGATCGCCGAGGAACTCGCGTCGCGGTTGAAAGCTGCGGGAGACGACGCCGGTTCGACGCGATACGACGTGCGTGTGATGCACCGCGATCTGGGGCGCGAATGAGCAGCCCGGACCGCATCGTCGCGCTCGGTGGAGGCCACGGCCTGTACGCGACGTTGACGGCGATGAGGTACCTCAGCCCGAACGTCACGGCGGTGGTGACGGTTGCCGACGACGGTGGTTCGTCCGGCAGGCTCCGAAGCGAACTCGACATCATCCCTCCCGGCGATCTGCGGATGGCGATGGTCGCGCTGATGAGCGCACCCGCCGCGCTCGACGATCGAGGCGACAACCCCGAACCGGGCGCGATGGAACGCTCGCGTCACGAACTGTGGGCACGCACGCTGCAGCATCGTTTTGGTGGATACGGCGCACTCGCAGGGCATCCCGTCGGCAACCTGCTCCTCGCGGGCCTGTCCGGGGTTCTCGGCGACCCGGTCGCGGCCCTCGATGAATTGGGCAGACTTTTCGACGTCGACGGCCGGGTGCTTCCGATGTCGACCGGGCCGTTGGAGATCGAAGCGGATGTGTCCGGTCTCGAATCCGATCCACGGATCAGTCGGGTCATCCGGGGACAGGTCGCGGTCGCGACGACGCCGGGCAAGGTGCGTCGCGTGCGTCTGCTGCCGCCCGACCCGCCTGCCTGTGACGATGCTCTCGACGCCATCGCCGCTGCCGACCTCGTCGTACTGGGACCCGGCTCGTGGTTCTCGAGCGTCATCCCACACGTGCTCGTGCCCGCGCAGCGAAAGGCGTTGCGGCAGAGCGCAGCCCGCAAGATGCTGTTCGTCAATCTGGCGCCCGAACCAGGGGAGACGCCGGGCTTCTCGGTCGAGCGTCACCTCCATGTCCTGCACGCGCACGACGACACGTTGTCGATCGACGACGTCGTCGTCGACTCGGCATCTGTACCGTCGGGTGCCGAGCGTGATCACCTGGTGCGGGCGGCGAAGAATTTCGGCGCACAACTGCGCGTCGGGGATCTGGCCGTCCCCGGTCAGCATGTGCACGACCCCGTCAAGGTTGCGTCGCTGGTGAAGCAACTGTGCGAAGGTGAAGGCACCGACTAGGCTGGGTCCATTGTCTGAGGCGCGGACGTTGCGAGACTCGGGTGTCTGAAGTATCGCCCGAGCGAGGGGTGTGGGAACCAGGTGACAGGAGGCAAGGGACCGGTGGCAATGACCGCGGCCGTGAAGGACGAGTTGAGCCGGCTCACGGTGACACAGGTGAGTTGCCGCAAGGCCGAGGTGTCTGCGCTGTTGAGGTTCGCAGGGGGCCTGCACATCGTCGCGGGTCGCGTGGTGGTCGAGGCCGAAGTCGACATGGGCAATGTTGCGCGCCGCCTTAGGCGCGACATCCACGACCTCTACGGCTATGCCTCAGAAGTCCACGTGCTCCGTAGCGGGGGCATCCGCAAGAGCGCTCGCTACATCGTGCGGGTCACCAAGGACGGCGAGGGACTCGCGCGTCAGACCGGCCTTCTCGACCTGCGTGGCCGCCCGGTCCGCGGACTGCCCGCGCAGGTGGTCGGTGGCAGCGTCGCCGACGCCGAAGCCGCTTGGCGCGGAGCATTTCTCGCGCACGGATCACTCACCGAACCCGGTCGTTCGTCGGCCCTCGAGGTCAGTTGTCCCGGGCCGGAAGCGGCCCTCGCGCTCGTCGGCGCCGCGCGTCGGCTCGGTGTGTCGGCCAAGGCTCGCGAGGTGCGCGGTGCCGACCGCGTGGTGATCCGCGACGGCGAGGCCATCGGTGCGCTGCTCACCCGCATGGGCGCACATGACACGCGATTGGTGTGGGAGGAACGACGGATGCGACGCGAGGTGCGCGCGACCGCGAACCGCCTCGCGAACTTCGACGACGCCAACCTGCGACGGTCCGCGCGTGCCGCCGTCGCCGCGGCCGCTCGTGTCGAACGGGCATTGGAGATCCTCGGCGACGAAGTCCCCGATCACCTCATCGCGGCAGGGCAACTGCGTGTCACGCACAGGCAGGCGTCGCTGGAGGAGCTCGGTCAACTCGCCGATCCGCCGATGACCAAGGACGCCGTTGCGGGACGGATCCGACGCCTGTTGTCGATGGCCGACAAGAAGGCTCGCACCGAGGGGATTCCCGATACCGAGTCGGCGGTCACGTCGGATCTTCTCGACGACGCCTGACGCTAGCGACCCTAATGGGTGCCGGAGGTGTTCGAGACCACTAGGCTGGACGGTGACTGGGTTCGCGGAGGCGCTTTGGCTCCGCCCCATGACCCGGGCCGTGAGGCCCGAGACCGATGAAACCGCTTAAGGAGCACACAGTGACTGTTCGGGTAGGCGTCAACGGATTCGGCCGAATCGGCCGCAATTTCTTCCGTGCCGTTGAGGCACAAAAGAAGCTGGGCCAGACCGACATCGAGATCGTCGCGGTCAACGACCTGGCCGACAACAAGTCCCTCGCACACCTGCTGAAGTTCGACTCCGTCGGCGGCATCCTCGACGAGGACGTGTCGCTCGAGGGTGAGGACACCATCGTCGTCGGCAACCAGAAGATCAAGGCGCTCGAGGTCCGCGAGGGTCCGGCAGCGCTTCCGTGGGGCGATCTCGGCGTCGACGTCGTCGTCGAATCGACGGGCATCTTCACCAACGCGGAGAAGGCGAAGGGACACCTCGAAGCCGGCGCGAAGAAGGTCGTCATCTCGGCACCCGCGACCGGTGAGGACATCACCATCGTCATGGGCGTCAACGACGACAAGTACGACGGCAGCCAGAACATCATCTCCAACGCGTCGTGCACCACCAACTGCCTCGGCCCGTTCGCGAAGGTGATCAACGACGAGTTCGGCATCATCAAGGGCCTGATGACCACGGTCCACGCCTACACCGCAGACCAGAACCTGCAGGACGGTCCGCACAAGGACCTGCGTCGCGCACGCGCGGCGGCGATCAACATCGTGCCGACCTCGACCGGTGCCGCCAAGGCCATCGGACTCGTGCTCCCCGAGTTGAAGGGCAAGCTCGACGGCTTCGCGCTGCGTGTGCCGATCCCGACCGGCTCGATCACCGACCTCACCGTCGAACTCGAGAAGGGCGTGTCGGTCGACGAGATCAACGCCGCGATGAAGGCTGCCGCCGACGGACCGCTCAAGGGCATCCTGCGTTACTACGACGCACCGATCGTCTCCTCGGACATCGTGGGCGACCCGCACTCGTCGATCTTCGACGCGGGCCTGACCAAGGTCATCGAGGGCAACCTCGCCAAGGTCAGCTCCTGGTACGACAACGAGTGGGGCTACTCCAACCGCCTCGTCGACCTCTCCGATCTGGTGGGTAAGTCGCTGTAATGAGTGTGAAGACTCTGAAAGACCTTCTGGCCGAAGGCGTTTCAGGGCGCGCGGTGCTGGTCCGGTCGGATTTCAACGTTCCGCTCGACGGAACGAAGATCACCGATCCGGGCCGCATCATCGCGTCGCTGCCGACGCTCAACGCACTGATCGACGCGGGCGCCAAGGTTGTCATCGCCGCCCACCTCGGTCGTCCCAAGGGCGAACCGGACCCGAAGTACTCGTTGGCGCCGGTCGCAGAGCGCCTCGGTGAAGAACTCGGACGCAACGTCCAGCTCGCCGCCGACGTCGTCGGACCCGATGCGCTCGCGCGCGCCGAGGGATTGACCGACGGCGACGTGCTGCTGCTCGAGAATGTTCGATTCGATGCCCGCGAGACGTCGAAGGTCAATGCCGAGCGCGAGTCGATGGCCGCCCAGCTCGCCGAGCTCGTGGGCGACGACGGCGCGTTCGTCTCCGATGGTTTCGGTGTGGTCCACCGCAAGCAGGCGTCGGTGTACGACGTCGCCAAGCTGCTGCCGCACTACGCGGGTCAGCTCGTCGAGCGTGAGGTCGACGTGTTGACGACGCTGACGACCGATCCGGCGCGGCCCTATGCCGTCGTGCTCGGTGGCTCGAAGGTGTCGGACAAGCTCGGCGTGATCGAATCGCTGGCCCCCAAGGTCGACACCCTGGTCATCGGCGGCGGTATGGCGTTCACTTTCCTTGCCGCGCAAGGACATTCGGTCGGTAAGTCGCTGCTGCAGGAAGATCAGATCGACGTCTGCAAAGACCTGCTCGACCGGTTCGCCGACGTCATCCACCTTCCGGTCGACGTCGTCGTCGGCGACAAGTTCGCCGCCGATGCCGAGTCCGACACCGTCTCGGTCGAGGACATCCCCGACGAGTGGATGGGCCTCGACATCGGGCCTGAGTCGGTCAACCGCTTCGCCGCGGTGCTGACCGGGGCCAAGACCATCTTCTGGAACGGCCCGATGGGCGTGTTCGAGTTCCCGAAGTTCGCCGCGGGCACCAAGGGTGTGGCCGAGGCGATCATCACCGCGACCAACAACGGCGCGTTCAGCGTCGTCGGCGGTGGCGACTCGGCTGCTGCCGTGCGCACGCTCGGGCTGCCGGAAGAGGGCTTCTCGCACATCTCGACGGGTGGCGGCGCGTCGTTGGAGTTCCTCGAAGGCAAGGAGCTTCCGGGTCTGAAGGTGCTGGAGGACTGATGGCTGCTCGTAAACCGCTCATCGCGGGCAACTGGAAGATGAATCTCAACCATCTCGAGGCGATCGCCCTGGTGCAGAAGATCGCGTTCGCGCTGCCGGCGAAGTACTTCGAGAAGGTCGACGTGACGGTGATCCCACCGTTCACCGACATCCGCAGCGTGCAGACCGTCGTCGACGGCGACAAGTTGCTGCTCACCTACGGTGCGCAGGATCTGTCTGAGCACGATTCGGGTGCCTACACCGGCGAGATCAGCGGAGCGTTCCTCGCGAAGCTCGGCTGCACCTTCGTCATCGTCGGGCACTCCGAGCGTCGGACCCTGCACGGTGAGACCGACGAGGTGGTGTTGGCCAAGACCAAGGCGGCGCTGCGTCACGGGCTGACCCCCATCGTGTGCATCGGCGAGCACCTCGACGTCCGTGAGGCCGGAAACCAGGTCTCGCACAACGTCGAACAGCTCAAGGCGTCGTTGGCAGGTCTCTCGGCCGAGGAGATCGGCAAGGTCGTCGTCGCCTACGAACCGGTCTGGGCGATCGGCACCGGCCGTGTTGCCAGTGCGCAGGACGCCCAAGAGGTGTGTGGCGCGGTTCGCGGTGCGCTTGCGGAACTGGCCGACGAGGCCACCGCGGCGACGGTCCGTGTGCTCTACGGCGGCTCCGTCAACGCCAAGAATGTCGGCGACCTCGGGGCACAGCCCGACGTCGACGGCGCACTTGTCGGCGGTGCATCGCTGAAGGCCGACGATTTCGCAACGCTCTCGGCCATCGCGGCAGGTGGTCCACTGCCCTGAGGGGTGGTGCCCACACGCCGTGGGTCGCTCGCGGGGTCATAGCTCCCGACGCGTAGACTGTGGCAGGTTGGTTTCGTCATGCGCGCTCATGTGTGCAACGAGGCCAACCTGCCCTCTGCCGTACACGACGAAACAGGAATGCTCACCGGATGAAGCTCGCGCTCGAAATCGGTCTGATCGTGACCAGTGTTCTGCTGGTCGTCCTCGTGCTGCTGCATCGCGGCAAGGGCGGTGGCCTGTCCTCGCTGTTCGGCGGCGGCGTGCAGTCGAGTCTGTCGGGTTCGAGCGTTGTCGAGCGCAATCTCGACCGGTTGACGGTCTTCGTCGGCCTGGTGTGGTTCATCCTCATCATCGGCGTCGAACTCGACATCAAGTACTCCTGACCAAGATCACGTACTTCTGACACTTTCAGCACGGGGGCCGCGCACAGTGCGCGGCCCCCGTGCTGTGTCTGCCCAAGTTGTGCTGTCGGCCCCTTCTTGTGCTGTGTCTGGTCTGTCGTGTTCGGTTCGCGTCGAGATGCCCCGTTCGCTGAATACCTGAATACTTGAGGACATGACCTCAACCGATCCGTCCCACGGTGCCCCGGCCTGGCGTCCATCGACGTCCATCGATGATCTGATCTCCGTTGACGACGAGGGGCGAGCCCTCACCGAACCGTTGCGTGAGGACATCCGGTTGCTCGGCGGCCTACTCGGCGATGCGATCAGAGAGCACGCGGGTGACGAGGTCTTCGATCTGGTCGAAGCTGCGCGCGTCGCTGCTTTCCGAATCCGACGTGCGGAGATCGACCGCGACGAGCTCGCCGACATGTTCACCGATCTCGACATCGACACCGCGATGCCGGTCATCCGTGCATTCGGCAACTTCGCGCTGTTGGCGAATCTCGCCGAGGACATCCACCGCGAGCGTCGTCGTGCCATTCACGTGCGCGCGGGCGATCCTCCGCAGGACAGCAGCCTCGCCGCCACCTACGCGAAGCTCGCGGCCGCCGACCTGTCCGACGCCCAGGTGGGAGCGGCGCTCGCCGACGCGACGGTCGTCCCGGTGATCACCGCCCATCCGACCGAGACCCGACGCCGCACGGTCTTCGACGCGCAGAACCGCATCACCGAGCTCATGCGCTTTCGCGGACGCACCAACCTCACCTCCGACGAGGACGCCGAGGTCATCGAGGCGATCGAGCGCCAGATCCTGACACTGTGGCAGACGGCACTCATCCGTCTCGAACGTCTCACCATCCAGGACGAGATCCGGTCCGGCCTCCGCTACTACGACGCCTCGTTCTTCGACGTCGTACCGAAGATCAACACGTCGGTGCGGTCGACACTGCAGGCGGCGTACCCCGACGCCGGCCTGTCCGACGAGCCGATCCTGCGGATGGGTTCGTGGATCGGCGGCGACCGTGACGGCAACCCGTATGTGACCGGCGATGTGGTCGCGTTGGCGACGTCCCTCGCGGCGCGCACCGCGATCGGACACCACCTGTCCGAACTTCGGCTGCTCCGTCAGGAGCTGAGCATGTCGGCGCGGTTGATCGAAACCAGCGGGCGGCTCGTCCAACTCGCGGGTGTCGACGCAGACGACCCGGCGACCGACGAGCCATTCCGGTTGGCACTCAAGCACATTCGTGCGCGACTCGTCGCGACGGCTGAAGCGTTGTTCGGCCCGGACGTGCTGCAGAAGGAGGATCTCGACCTCATCGACGGCAAGCCGCCGTATGCCGATTCGGCCGAACTCCTCGCCGATCTCGACGTCGTCGACGAAGCGCTCCGCGAGAATCGTGATGAGGCCATCGCCGACGATCGGCTGCTGCGCCTGCGTGAGGGCGTCCGGACGTTCGGATTCAATCTGTCGGGTCTGGACATGCGGCAGAACTCCGACATGCACGAAGAGGTCATCGCCGAGCTGCTGGCGTGGGCGGGCGCCACACCCGACTACTTGTCGTTGTCCGAGGAGGATCGCGTTGCGGTGCTGTCGGCGGAGCTGCAGGCCCGCCGTCCGCTCACCAGGCCCGATTCGGACCTCTCGGAGCTCGCACGCAAGGAACTCGACATCGTTCGCGCTGCTGCCGCCGCCGTCGCGGCATTCGGCCCGCAGTCCGTACCGAACTACGTCATCTCCATGTGTACGTCGGTCAGCGACATGTTGGAGCCGATGATCCTCCTCAAAGAAGCAGGCCTCATCGACATCGACGACGACGGCAAGCTGGTCTCGACGGTGCGGATCGTCCCGCTGTTCGAGACGATCGAAGATCTCCAGCAGGGCGCCGAAACGCTGCTCGCTGCGCTCGATTTGCCGTTCTACCGCGATCTCGTCGATTCGCAGGCCGGGATGCAGGAGGTCATGCTCGGATACTCGGATTCGAACAAGGACGGCGGGTACATGGCCGCCAACTGGGCGCTCTATCGCGGTGAGCTCGACCTCGTCGAGGCGGCCAAGAAGGCGGGTATCCGCCTGCGTCTGTTCCACGGTCGCGGTGGCACGGTCGGTCGCGGTGGCGGCCCGAGCTACGACGCGATCCTGGCCCAACCGCCGGGGGCGGTGCAGGGTTCGCTGCGTATCACCGAGCAGGGCGAGATCATCGCGGCCAAGTACGCGGAACCCGTTGTCGCCGAACGCAATCTGGAAACGCTACTCGCGGCAACCATCGAGTCGTCGTTGCTCGACGTCGAGGGTCTCGGTGATGAATCGGAACAGGCGTACCAGAATATGGACGAGGTAGCGGCCCTTGCCCGTGCCGCGTACTCGAAGCTCGTGCACGAGACGTCCGGGTTCGTCGAGTACTTCACCACGTCGACACCGCTGTCGGAAATCGGCGCACTCAACATCGGCAGCAGGCCCGCGTCGCGCAAGCAGACCGAGAAGATCTCGGACCTGCGCGCCATTCCGTGGGTGCTGTCGTGGACGCAGTCCCGTGTGATGCTGCCGGGGTGGTACGGCACCGGCACGGCCTTCGAGCAGTGGGTCGGCGACGACCCGCAGCGACTCGAGACCCTCCATCGGTACTACGAGAAGTGGCCGTTCTTCCGCACGGTGATGTCGAACATGGCGCAGGTGCTCGCCAAGTCGGACATGGGTCTCGCGCACCGGTACGCCCAGCTCGTTCCGGATGAAGCGTTGCGCGACAAGGTATTCGGGATGATCGTCGACGAGCACGAGCGCACCCTCGCGATGTACGCGAAGATCACCGGCACCGATGATCTTCTCGCCGACAACGCCGCACTGAAGCGTTCGGTGTACAACCGATTCCCGTATCTCGAGCCGTTGAATCTGCTGCAGGTGGAACTGCTGCGGCGGTTCCGTGCAGGCGACGACAGCCCGCGGGTCCGACGTGGCATCCAGCTCACGATGAACGGTCTGGCGACGGCGCTGCGTAACAGCGGCTAGCGCGGCCGACGGCAGCCGCCGCCGACCGGGGAACTATACCGAGAGTTTTCCGGCGGCGGCGTCGTCGAGGAACCACACGGTCTCCGACGTTCCGTGCGCACCCGCACACGGCCAGTCGTCGCGCGACGCCCCCGAATGTGCGGCGGCCACAGCGTCGGCCTTGTCGGCGCCGGACACCAGGAACCACACCGCCGACGACCGATTCAGCGCGGGGAAGGTCAACGTGATCCGACGCGGCGGTGGCTTCGGCGAGTTCTCGACCGGAACAACTGTCCGCACGTTCTCTGCGGTCGCGTCGGTGTGGGGGAAGAGCGAGTTGATGTGACCTTCGCCGCCCATCCCGAGTAGGTGCAGATCGAACGCTGGGGAGATGCCGTTATCCGCGTTGGCCGCGAGGACGGCCGCGTAATCCTGTGCGGCAGCCTCGATGTCGTCGCCGAACGGTCCGTCCGACGCCGCCACCGGATGCACTCGGGCCGGGTCGACCGGCACATGCGCGAGAAGGGCCTCGGTGGCCTGTCCGACGTTGCGTTCGGGGTCGTCGTTCGGAACGAAACGTTCGTCACCCCAGTAGAAGTCGATCCGCGACCAGTCCAGCGGGCTCGTGTCGACCTCGCCTCCCGGTGCCAGAGCGCGCAGAATGCCGATCCCGTTGCTTCCTCCGGTCAGCACCACCGACGCGACGCCACGCTCCTTCTGCGCACGTGACACTATGTCGACGAATCGTGCTGCCGCCGTGGTGGTCAGCATGTCGCGGTCGTCGAACACGAGGGTTTCCGTCGTCATACCGGCGCTCCCTGTGCCTGTAGCTCCACCGCGCCGCGCAGGGCGAGTTCGTACATGTCATCGGTGTCGAGTCGGCGTAATTCCTCTGCCAGGCAGATCGGCAGGTCGCGGTGCATCATCGCCACACGGCCGTCGGGTTTGCCCGGGGCACTCAGTACGGCGTTGCCGTTCTGGTCGATCGACATGACCGTGGTGCCCTCGTCACGGTGAAGACGTACCTCGAAGCTGCCGATGTACCGCCGTGTCGGAACGCCGAGCGTCGAAAGAAGCCATCCCGCAAGCAGATCGACGCTCGGGGAGGTCGCGGGTCCGGTCACCTCCGCAGCAGTGATGGGGGTGTGCGGAGGCCGCTCGACAGCCGACGCGAGCAGGGCTCGCCACCCGGTGATCTGCGTCCACGCGAGGTCGGTGTCGCCGGGAGCGTACGTGGCCAACCTGCGTTCGAGGACCGTCTCCGGGTTCGCCGACTTCGTCGCGTCGAGAATCCGCCGACGCCCGATCTTGCCCATCGTGTCCTTGGCGGGATCCTCGGGCGCGGCACCGGGCCACCACGTCACGATGGGGGTATCGGGCAGCAGGAACGGCGTCACGACGCTGCGTGGATGATTCGCCAGCTCACCGTGAAGCGTCAGGAGCACGACCTCCGACGCACCCGCATCACCACCGACACGGATCTCCGCGTCGAGTCGTGACTGTTCGCCGCGCGGATCGCACGAGATCACGATCACCCGGCTCGGGTGTTCGCTACTGGCACCGATGGCCGCTTCAATGGCCGCCTCGGTCGGTTCGCCGTGTTCGGCGACGACCACCAGGGTCAGCACGCGTCCGAGGCTGATGGCGCCTCCGGACTCGCGGACCATGACGATCTTCTTGGCGACCTCGTTGGTCGTCGTGTCGGGCAGGGTGACGATCATCAGTGCCTCCTCGGCGCGGGCGGGGGATGCGGCAAAAACCGGACGATCGGGCTCGGCCGGGTCAGGGTCGACGCCACGTTCGTCCGGTGCGGGCCATCATTTCGTCGGCGGAGTCGGGTCCCCAGGTGCCCGACTCGTAGGTGTCGGGACGCCCGGACTGCGCCCAGTGGTCGAGGACGGGATCGAGGATCTTCCACGACAATTCGACCTCGTCGTTGACCGGGAACAGCGACGGCTCACCGAGCAGCACGTCGAGGATCAGCCGCTCGTAGGCCTCGGGAGATGCTTCGGTGAACGCCGTGCGGTAACTGAAGTCCATGTTGACGTCGCGGACCTCCATGCTCGACGCGGGCACCTTCGACCCGAACCGCAGTCTGATGCCCTCGTCCGGCTGCACTCTGATCACGAGTGCGTTCTGCGACAGCTCCTCGGTCATCGTCTTGTCGAACGGAAGGTGCGGTGCACGCTTGAAGACCAGTGCAATCTCGGTCACCCTGCGGCCCAAGCGTTTTCCC
This sequence comes from Gordonia sp. 852002-51296_SCH5728562-b, assembly GCF_001665475.1. Taxonomy (NCBI): domain Bacteria; kingdom Bacillati; phylum Actinomycetota; class Actinomycetes; order Mycobacteriales; family Gordoniaceae; genus Gordonia; species Gordonia sp. 852002-51296_SCH5728562-b. Next base: position 46,403 of record NZ_LZMI01000043.1, read on the forward strand.
GTGCGCAGGTAGAAGGGCACGCCCGCCCAGCGTCGTGAATCCACCTCGAGCGCGATCGCCGCGTAGGTCTCGGTGATGGAGTCGGCGCTGAACCCTTCCTCCTCCAGGAGTCCCGGGACCTTCTGGCTGCCCTGCCAGCCCGGCCCGTACTGGCCGCGCGCAGTGTTCTCGTCGAGAGGCAGGATGTTGCTCGTCGCCGAGAGCACCTTGATCTTCTCGGCCTGTAATTGCTTGGGCTCGAACGAGATCGGCTCCTCCATCGCGACCAGTGCCATGAGTTGGAGCAAATGGTTCTGGATCACATCGCGCGCGGCACCGATGCCGTCGTAATAGCCGGCACGTCCGCCGAGGCCGATGTCCTCGGCCATGGTGATCTGGACGTGGTCGACGTAGTGCGAACTCCACAGCGGATCGAACAGTTGGTTCGCGAAGCGCAGCGCGAGAATGTTCTGCACCGTCTCCTTGCCGAGGTAGTGGTCGATGCGGAACACCGACGACTCCGGGAACACGGCATTGACGATGGCATTGAGTTCCTTGGCCGACTGCAGATCGTGCCCGAAGGGTTTCTCGATCACCACGCGACGCCAGTTGTCGCCTTCCTCGGCGGCCAGCCCACTGCGTTCGAGTTGCTCGCAGACCGTGGGGAACGCGTTGGGCGGAATCGAGAGATAGAAGGCGTGATTACCGTCCGTGCCGCGCTCCTTGTCGAGCCGCAGGAGCGTCTCGTGCAGGCGGTCGAATGCTGCATCGTCGTCGAAGGAACCCTGGACGAACCGAAATCCCTCCGACAAACGTTCCCAGACCTCCTCGCGGAAGCCTGTCCTTGCGTGCTCGCGAACGGCGTCGTGGACGACTTTCGCGAAATCCTCGTCGTCCCAATCCCGTCGGGCGAAACCGACGAGCGCGAACCACGGCGGCAACAACCCCCGATTGGCGAGGTCGTACACCGCCGGCATCAACTTCTTGCGTGCGAGATCTCCGGTGACGCCGAAGATGACGAGGCTGCACGGGCCTGCGATACGAGGGAGACGTTTGTCACGTGGGTCGCGCAGCGGGTTCTTCCATCCCGCGGTGTCTGCCACCTACGTCAGCTCTTCTTCGCAGCGGAGAGCTGCTCCTCGGTTGCGCCGAGGAGGTCGGTCCACGCGTCGACGAACTTGGTCACGCCCTCGTCCTCGAGCACCTTGAACACGTCCGAGAAGTCGACGCCGACAGCCGAAATGGCGTCGAAGACCTCACGCGACTCCTTGGCGCGACCCACGATCGACTTGGTGTCGACCCAGCCGTGGTCGGCAAACGCGTCCATCGTCTTTCTCGGCATGGTGTTGACCGTGTTGGGAGCGACGAGTTCGCTGACATAGAGCGTGTCGGCGTAGTCGGGGTTCTTGGTACCGGTCGATGCCCAGAGTGCGCGTTGCGGCAACGCGCCCTGCTCTCGCAGAGCGGGGAAGCGGGAATCGATCTCGAACACCTGCTGGTAGGCGTGGTAGGCGATCCGCGCGTTGGCCAGCGCTGCCGAACCCTTGAGCTGCACGGCCTGTGGCGTGCCGATGGCGTCGAGACGCTTGTCCACCTCGGTGTCGACGCGAGAGACGAAGAACGACGCCACGGAGTGGATCTTCGAGATGTCGTGTCCTGCGGCGAGCGCGGCGTCGAGCCCGTTCAGGTAGGCGTCCATGACCTCCTGGTAGCGCTCCACCGAGAAGATCAGGGTGACGTTGACGCTGATGCCCTCGGCGAGGGTGCGGCTGATCGCAGGCAGGCCTTCTTTCGTTGCCGGGATCTTGATCAGCGTGTTGGGACGGTCGACGATCTTCCACAGCTCCACCGCTTGAGCCGCGGTCTTCTGGGTGTCGTGCGCCAGGCGCGGGTCGACCTCGATCGACACCCGACCGTCGAGGCCGTTGGTGCGGTCGAAGACCGGCCGCAGGACGTCGCATGCGTTACGGACGTCGTCGGTCGTCAGTGTGCGCACCGCGCTGTCGACGTCGGTGTCGCGCGCGGCCAGCTCGTTGATCTGGTCGTCATAGGCAGTGCCCTTGGACAGAGCGGCCTGGAAGATCGACGGGTTGGTCGTCACGCCCACCACGGATTTGGTGTCGACGAGTTCTTGGAGCTGCCCCGAGCTGATCAGGTCTCGGGACAGGTCGTCCAGCCACACCGAAACCCCGGCTGCGGACAATTCTGCGAGCTTCTCGTTCTGTGTCACGGTTCTCTCCTCCAACATCACGCTCCTTGTGGGAGCGCCTCTAGTGGGTTGCCTCGGTTGGGATCTCGATGTTGAGTTGTGGATTCAATCGGCGATCAGCCCGCCACAGCGCGAAGCGAGGCCGCGACGACCGCCTCCGCGGTGATACCGAACTTCTCGTACAGCACCTTGTAGTCGGCGGACGCTCCGTAATGCTCGAGCGACACGATCTGATCGCCGTTGCCCACCCAGCGGTACCACGGCATCGCGATACCCGCCTCGACCGACACCCGCGGCACTGCCGGAGGCAGTACCGAGTCGCGGTAGCCCTGTGGCTGTTCGTCGAACCACTCCATGCTCGGCATGGACACCACGCGGGCCGCGATTCCCTTCTCGGCCAAAGTCTTCTGTGCCTCGACGGCCAACTGCACCTCGGAGCCAGTTCCGATGATGACGACCTGCGGATCGTCGTCGGAGTCGCTGAGCACGTACGCTCCGGCGGCGACCCCCTCGGCCGACGTCCCCTCGAGGACCGGAACGTTCTGACGTGTCAGGATCAGGCCGACGGGATGATTGCGGCGCGTCATCAGGTGGGCCCACGCCGCAGCGGTCTCGTTGGCATCGGCGGGACGCACGACATCGAGATGGGGGATAGCGCGCAGTGCGGCGAGATGCTCGACCGGTTGGTGGGTGGGGCCGTCCTCGCCGAGACCGATGGAGTCGTGTGTCCACACGTAAATCGGATCGATCTCCATGAGCGAGGCCAGTCGCACCGACGGACGCATGTAGTCGGCGAACTGCAGGAACGTACCGCCATACGCTCGCGTCGGGCCGTGCAGCACGATGCCGGAGAGAATTGCGCCCATCGCATGCTCGCGGATACCGAAGTGCAGCGTGCGGCCGTACGGGTTGGCTGACCACTTCTTGGTCGAGATCGCGGTGGGACCGAACGAGGCCGCCCCGTCGATCGTGGTGTTGTTCGAACCCGCGAGGTCGGCCGAACCGCCCCACAGCTCCGGGAGGATCCCGCCGAGCGCCGAGAGAACCTTTCCCGACGCCGCGCGGGTCGCGAGGTCCTTGTCGCCGGGAGCCCAGGTCGGCAGGACATCGCGCCATCCGTCGGGCAGCTCGTGAGCCTGGAGTCGGTCGAAGAGCTTCTTGTTGTCGGGGTTCGAGCTCGCCCAGGCGTCGAACGCCTTCGTCCACGTCTCCTTGGCCTCGACACCCCGCTCGACGAGTTTGCGGGTGTGGCCGATGACCTCTTCGGAGACGTCGAAGGTCTTGTCCGGATCGAAGCCGAGAGCTTCCTTCGTCTTGGCGACCTCGTCGGCGCCGAGCGCCGAGCCGTGTACGGCGCCGGTGTTCATCTTGTCCGGCGCCGGGTAACCGATGATCGTCCGCAGGCAGATGAGCGACGGCTTGTCGGTGACCTTCTTGGCCGCCTCGATCGCGGCCTCGATGGCGACGACGTCCTCGCCGCTCTCGACGGTCTGTACATGCCAGCCGTACGCCTCGTAGCGCAGTGGGGTGTTCTCACCGAGTGCGATGGTGGTGTCGTCCTCGATCGAGATCTGGTTCTGGTCGTAGAACACGATCAGATTGCCCAGCTCCTGCGTACCGGCGAGCGATGATGCCTCGGACGTCACTCCCTCTTCGATGTCGCCGTCGGAGGCGATCACATAGATGAAGTGGTCGAACGGGCTGGCACCGGGAGCGGCGTCGGGATCGAACAGACCGCGCTCATAGCGCGAAGCCATGCTCATGCCGACCGCAGACCCCAGACCCTGTCCGAGAGGGCCGGTGGTGATCTCGACGCCCTTGGTGTGCCGGAACTCCGGGTGCCCCGGGGTGAGTGAATCCCACGTGCGCAGGGCCTCGAGGTCGGAGAGTTCGAGACCGAACCCGCCGAGATAGAGCTGGATGTAGAGAGTCAGACTCGAGTGGCCGCACGAGAGGACGAAGCGGTCGCGGCCGACCCACGTGGTGTCGACGGGATCGTGGCGCATGACTCGCTGGAACAACGTGTACGCGAGCGGCGCCAAACTCATCGCGGTACCGGGGTGTCCGTTGCCGACCTTCTGCACGGCGTCGGCGGCGAGTACTCGGGCGGTGTTGACCGCGCGTGTGTCCACGTCGGACCAGTCGTCTGGGTAAGCCGCCGTGGTGCGTTCGCGGATCTCGTCGGTGTCAGCCACGTGTGCCGTCTCCTGTACGTGTTGGTGTGCCTGCGTGATACGTGTCGTGCTGGGTCGTCAGCCGTCGAGCGCGCGTACTCATGCGCGATCTGTCTGCGCGCTGCCGCAGGGCCGTCCGGCCCACGATGTTCAGAGTAATCCGCCTACGCCACTCTGTGGTGGGGTGGCTCGTAACGATCTGTGGGCAACCCCCGTCGTCGCAGGTTGATCGCTGCGCGGAGCCTCAATTCTTCGATCGAATACCCCAGCGTCTACCATGCTGAGTAGTAGTCGGAAATGCCCGCGAGCCGAATCGTCGGTGGGGCAGGGGAGTTGACGTGAGGATCGGTGAGCGTGTGAGCGGAGATGGTTCCGCCACTTCTCGCAGCACGTCCGAGGTGGATTCTGACCGGCAGGTCACCGAATCGATCACAACCGCCGACACACGTGTCGTGGCCCGCATACGCGGACTGGTGATGGCCTACGTCGCTCTGACCAAGCCGCGCGTCATCGAATTATTGCTGGTGGCAACGATCCCGGTGATGCTGCAGGCGGATCGAGGCCACGTCGACCTCGCCATCATCGCCTTCACGCTTCTCGGCGGCTGGTTGGGCGCGGCGAGTGCCAACACGCTCAACATGGTCGTCGACGCCGACATCGACAAGAAGATGCGGCGTACCGCCAAGCGTCCGCTCGCCCGGCACGCGGTCACGAGGACCAACGCGCTGATCTTCGGTCTGATGTTGTGGGTCGCGTCGTTCGCGGTTCTGTGGTGGGCCGCCAATCTGCTCAGCGCGCTGCTGGTGTCGGCGACGATCGTCTTCTACGTCGGCGTCTACACGATGATCCTCAAGCGCCGCACCTGGCAGAACGTGGTGTGGGGCGGCGCAGCGGGCTGCATGCCGACGCTCGTCGGATGGGCCGCCGTGACCGGCTCCCTGAGCTGGCAGCCGATCGTGATGTTCGGCGTGATCTTCTTCTGGACGCCGCCGCACACCTGGGCGCTTGCCATGCGGTATCGCGAGGACTACAAGGCTGCCGGCGTGCCGATGCTGCCGGTGATCGCGACGGAGGAGCGGGTCACCCGTCAGATCCTCGTCTACACATGGCTGACCGTCATCTGCTCGTTCCTGCTGATCGGTGCCGCGAGCTGGATCTACGCGGCTGTCGCGGTGCTGGCCGGGGTGTGGTTCCTCAACCGTGTGCACAAGCTCTACCGTGACACCCGACGCGGCGTCGAGGTGACCCCCCTGAAGGTGTTCCTGCAGTCGAACGAGTATCTCGCCGCTCTGTTCTGCGGACTCGCAATCGACGCGGTGGTCAACCTACCCACCATCGCCAGCTACTTCTGAGGCCGCCGGGCCACTAACCGCGCTCAGGGGATGAGTGCCGTCGCTCCCGTGGTCGTCCGGTTCTCCAGGTCGGCTTGTGCGGTCGACGCGTCTGCGAGCCTGTACTGCTGACCGACGCGCGCGTCCAGACCGTCGAGAACAGCGTCGAAATACTCTGCCGAACGCCAGCGCAACTCGTCGGTGTCGGCGATGAAATGGCCGAGCGTCGGACGTGTCACCGACAGTGAGCCTGCCGGATTGAGCCGCTGGATGTCGAACGGTGGCACCGGTCCGCTCGCGGCACCGAACACGACGACGATGCCGCGGACGGCCGTCGAGGCGAGTGATTGTTCGAAGGTGTCGGCGCCGACTCCGTCGTAGACGACTGGGACACCGTTGCCATCGGTGAGATCGCGCACCTGCGCAACCAGGTCGTCGCCGTACCTCAACACGTGCGCTGCGCCCGCGGACCGGGACAGCTCTTCCTTCTCGTCTGTCGAGACGGTGGTGATCACCGTGATGCCGCGCCGCGCGGCCAGCTGCGTAAGGATCAGTCCGACGCCGCCGGCGCCCGCGTGGAGCAGGATGGTGTCACCCGAAGCCGGGTGTGCGCTGCCGTCGAGCAGGTAGTGCGCGGTCAGGCCGCGTAGCATCGTCGCGCCGGCCACGACGTCGGGGACGCCGTCGGGAACCGGGATGGCGCGGTCGGCGCGGACCGCGACGAGTTCGGCATAGGAGCCGGGCGCATCGACCCAGGCGATTCGTTGTCCCTGCTCGAGGTCGGTGACCTCACTGCCGACTGCGACGATCTCGCCCGTGCCCTCGGTGCCGGGCACATACGGCGGCGTCGACGGATACATGCCGCGCCGCAGGTAAGTGTCGATGAAGTTCACGCCGATCGCCGAGGTCCGGGCGATCACCTCGTCCGGGGCGGGGATCGGATCGTCGACCGTTCCGTAGTTGAGCATCTCGGGGCCGCCGTGATGGGTCACCTGAATCGCGCGCATGCCTCGTTTGTACACGGTGCCCACCGCGCCGCTACGCAGTGGCGGTTGATGCTGCGCGATGGTCGGTTTCTATCCGTCGGCCTCGCTGCTCGCATTCCGGGTCTCCACGACCGGCGGGTCGACCGACCACGGGAAGTTGATCCACTTGTCGGTGGTGCGCCAGCAGTAGTCGGGAGTCGTGATCGTGTGGGGTTTCTGGTAGATCACGGCATTGCGGACCTCGGCCACGCGGCCCTGCTGCTCGCAGAAATCGTCGACGAGCTTGAGTGTCTTGCCCGTGTCTGCGACGTCGTCGATGACGAGGACACGTTGATCGTGCAACCCGCTGCTCTCCAGCAGCGAGGGCAGCATCACCGGTTCGGACAGCGTCTCGCCGATGCCGGTGTAGAACTCGACATTCAGCGACAGCATGAGTTTGCAGTCGAGGGCGTAGGCCATTGCTCCCGCCGGGATGAGACCGCCGCGGGCGATCCCGATGATGATGTCGGGAACGTATTTGTCATCGGCGACCATCTGCGCCAGTTCCCGGCAGGCAATACCGTTCAGTTCCCAGGTGAGGATTTCGCGCTCCTGCGCGGGAGGTTCCATACCCGTCAACTCTGCCAAGTCTGTGGCCCCCGCACATCTCGAACCGTGACTGTCGGTTCGCGGTGCCGGTCAGAGCGACGTCGATCCGCTCGCTCCTGTCGCTACGCCGCGGCGGGTCCGCGGGGCGTGGGTCGGTATGATCTACAGACCATGAGCGACGAGCAGACGACCGAGACCACCGACACCGCTCCGCGTGCGAAGGCGCCCGCCGGGGTCGTCGAATCGATCAAGAAATTCGTGGCCTCAGAGGGCGGCGCGGCGACAGCTGTGCTGCAGCCGGTCGGTGCAGCAGGCGTGCGCATCACTCTCGTCGGTGACTCCAACGGCTACCTCGGCGACCGCGTCGTCGACGACGTCGCGACCGCGCATGCCGTCGTCGACGCCGTGCCCGGCCTCGAAATCGGGGAGTGGGATCGGGAACTGACGTCGAAGGCGACCGTGTCGCCCGAGCACTATCGCAAGATGGCCGGCTGGGTTGCCCATTCCGAGCATTTCCCCAAGGCGCGCAACAGCGCGATCATCTGACGGTTCGGCGGGGCGGTCCCGATCAGTTGACGGGTGCGTCGCCGCGTTCGCGCTGGCCGACCTGGTCGGTTTGATCCCCGCCCGATAGTTGAGCACTGTCCGCTCGCTGATCACTGCCGAACCACAGCACGAGCCACGTGGCGCCGATCATCAGCAGCGCGCTACCGAGCATGTGCGCGATGACCAACGCCATCGGAAGGTAGGTGGCGTACTGGATGCCGCCGATCACGCCCTGCAGTGCAAGCAGCCCGACGTAGATGAGCGCGGCACGGGTCTGCGGCAGTTGGAGAACCCGTGCGGTGACGGCCACCGCCAACGCCAGACCCACCAGCACGAACACGAAGTCGGCGTGCAGCTGCGTCATCGCGCCCGGGTCGAGTCCGTTGCGCGGCGCGTCGGCGTCACCCGCGTGAGGGCCCGATCCCGTGACGACGGTCCCTACGTAGATGGTCGCCCAGGTGAGGACATAAATCAGCCACGACAGGGCGCTGCCGAGGCGGGCCGCCACGATGTTCGTCGTCTTGTCACGCTCGTGCGGCGAGGTCCGGAACACCAGAACGGTTGCCAACGACACCAACGCCATCGACAAGACGAAGTGCAGCGAGACGACCCACGGATTCAGATCGGTGAGCACCGAGATGCCGCCGATGACTGCCTGGAACGGGATGCCGAGCGCGATGAGTGTTGCCAGCCAGCGGTCGCCGCGCGTCGAGCCGCGTCGACGGAACACCGCGAGCCACGTCCCGATGGCCACGACGACCAGGACCCAGGTGAGCATCCGGTTGCCGAACTCGATGGCTCCGTGCATCCCCAGCGCCTGATGTGGAACGAAGGAACCGTCGGTGCACTGGGGCCACGTCGGGCAGCCGAGACCGGAACCGGTGAGGCGTACCGCGCCGCCGGTGACGACGATGCCGACATTGACGACCAACTGTGCGATGGCCCAGCCATAGACCGAACGCGCCGTCGGGTCTGCGAATCCGGGGACGCGGCCGAACAGGCCACGACGCCGGGTCGTGGTGTCCTGCGATGCGGCATCTGGGGATTCGGGGGAGCGCTCGGTACGCGTATCTGACGTCGTCATTGGAATCGGAACCACCTCACCGCCAGCGCAGAGCCGATGGCGGCCCAGGCCAGCAAAACCACTACGCCGAAGACGTCGACACGCCCATCGGCAGCTTGTTGCAGCGCTTCGGTCAACGCGCCGGATGGCACCACGCGAGCCACCCACCAGACCGAGTCGGGTACACGCGACGACATCACGACGAGGCTGCCGATGCCCAGCATCGCGAACCACAGAAGATTGGCCAGCGCCAGGACGATCTCTGCCTTGAGTGTTCCGCCGAGCAGCAATCCGAGAGCGGAGAACGCAGCCGTGCCCAGCGCGATGATCAGCGCGCCGATCAGCAGGCCGACGGGTTCGGGACGCCATCCGAATGCGACGCCGATCAATCCGAGCAGGATCGCCTGTGCGATGACGACGATGACGACTGCCATCGCTTTGCCCGCGATGATGCCCCACCGCGGAATCGGCGTCGCCCCAAGCCTTTTCAGTGCGCCGTACCGTCGGTCGAACCCGACGGCGATGGCCTGTCCGGTGAATGCGGTCGACATGACCGCGACGGTCAGGATGGCTGGCACGAAGGTCGCCGCGCGTTCGGCGTTGGTCGTGCCGAGGTCGGTGTCGAGGGGTAGCAGACACAATCCGATCAGCAGGGTGATCGGGATGAACATCGTCAGCAGCAACTGCTCGCCGTTGCGCAGCAGCAGGGTCAACTCGAGCCGCGTCTGCGCGGCGAGCATCGCGGGAAGCGACGCGGGTTGCGGGTGCGGGGCGAAGGTTCCCGGCGGGAACTGCGACGTCGACCGTGTGCGTGCGGCGGTCATCGACGTAACTCCCGTCCGGTGAGGTCGAGGAAGACGTCCTCGAGGCTGCGGGTCTCGACGCGCAGATCGGTGGCGAGAACGTTGATCTTGGCGCACCACGCGGTCACCGTCGCCAACACCTGTGGTGTCACGTCGCCGCTGACCAGGTAATTGCCCGGCAGTGGTTCGGTACAGCGATAGTCCTCGGGCAGCGCGAGTTCGAGCATCGTCAGGTCGAGCCCGCGCGGTGCGGTGAACCGCAGTTCGTTCTCGGCCCCGCGACTCGTCAGCTCCGCCGGGGTGCCGTTCGCCACGACCTTGCCGTGGTCGATGATCACGACCTGGTCGGCGAGTTCTTCTGCTTCGTCCATGAGGTGGGTGGTGAGCAACACCGAGACGCCGTCTCCGCGCAGACGGTCGATGATCTCCCAGACCACCAGGCGTGCCTGGGCGTCGAGTCCTGCGGTGGGTTCGTCGAGGAAGACCAGTTCGGGTCGGCCGACGATGGCACACGCGAGCGAGAGCCGCTGCTGCTGACCACCGGAGAGGCGTCGGAACGGGGTACGCGCGGCCGATTCGAGACCGAGAGCGTCGAGCAGCCAATCGGGATCGATGGGGTCGGCTGAGTACGCGGCGCACAGCCGCAGCATTTCCTCGGCGCGAGCACCGGGATAGGCGCCGCCACCCTGCAGCATGACGCCGATCCGCGTGCGGAGTCTGTCGTTGTCGCGCCAGGGGTCGAGGCCGAGCACCGACACGCTGCCCTCATCGGCGTGCAGGAACCCCTCACAGATCTCCACCGTCGTGGTCTTGCCCGCTCCGTTGGGGCCGAGGAGCGCGAGGACGGTTCCGGACTCCAGATCGAGGTCGAGCCCATCGACGGCGGCCCGGTCGTCGTAGCGTTTCACCATTCCGCGAACGCGCACCGCGGCGTCGGGTTTTGTCGTCGAGCCCGTCGAGACGGATCCGCGAGAGCGACGATCGGTCATCGGATCGTCTGCCGGCGATGGTGAAGGTGAAGCCGTGCTGCGCACACGCCAAGACTATGCGGTGAGGGGTGCTGGAGAGAAAACGGTGCTGCTCCCGACGCCCCTGTGCCCGACGTCGTCACGTGTCGGGGTTCGACGTCGAGCGGCTGCGTCTATGCCGGGTGAACGGCAGATCCTCGAAGAACAGCGCCGTCAGTATCGCGACCATGATCACACCGGCGAGCAGGCCCTGCGCGAGCACGACGCCGCTCGTGTTGGAACTCGTCGGCATGACAACGATCGCAATGATCGCCGACGCCGCGATGCTCAACACGCGGAACCACGGGCCGGTCGCCCACGCGGCGAGGGGGATGACGGCCCACAACAGGTACCAGGCCTGCACGAACGGGAAGAACAAGACGACGGTGGCCATCGCGATCCCGAGCCCGCCGAGCGGGTGGAGTCGTCCGGCGAGGGTCGCCAGCATCCAGCGGACGACGAAAATCGCGGCGATGAGCTGCCCGATGGGGCGCGCGACGTCGAGGATGGCCTGCGTCTGATCGCCGAGGCCGAGCCACACGCCGACCCTGCCGGTACTCACCGACATCAACGTCGGCATCGACATCCAGGACCGCACGATCTCGCCCGTCGACAGCGTCGTCGTCCACCCGAAACCGAGTCCTGTCCCGGCACAAATACCCACCACGACTATGGCGAGAATCACGAAGAGGAAGCCTGCCGACGCCGCGAGCGCACGCACCGAATCCCGCGACCGCGACCACCACGTACTCACCGGAGCATGACGAAGCGCGGGCAGCGTGGCGCCCCACCGTCTTGCGAGGGCGACGCCGACGAATCCGAGGGCGAGCATCGATGTGACCTTCACCATGGACGACGCAGCGATCACCGCCGTGCCCGCGATGAGCAACCAACCCGCCTGGCTTGGCCAGAATCCGGAGCCTCGCAGCCTCCCGCTGCTGTAGATCCCCGCGAAACACAGCTCCAGTCCGACGAGCATCAGGCCGAGCATGAGTGCCTCGTTGTGGATGCCTCCGACGAGGTGCAGGATCACGAGCGGATTCATCGCGCCGAGCCACAGAGCCGCAACGCCCGACACCCCGCAGCGCCGTGCGAGGCGGGGCAGCGCCCAGACGATCAAGCCAACCCCGAGCAGTGCCACGAGTCGATGCAGGAAGATCGCCGCGGGGATGTTGTCCCCGGTGATCTTGGTGATGCCCTCACCGATCCAGATGAAGAACGGACCATACGGCGCGGGGGTGTCTCGCCAGAGATTGGGCACGGATCGCGTGAGGACGTCGTCGACGCCGAGTCCGCGAACAGGACTCACCGAGTAGGGATCCATGCCGCGTTCGGCGATGGCGCTCTGTGCCAGATAGGAGTAAATGTCCTTGCTGAGCAGCGGTGGAGCGACGAGGATCGGGGCGATCCAGAGCAGCAGCGTGCTGTCGGCCTGGCGTCGGGTCATGCGCCGCTGCGGGCTTCGACCCTCCAGCACCTCGACGCTGAACCGGCCGACCGCGAAGCGTCCGATCATCAGCCACGCGACGACGAGCATCAGCGTTCCGCCGATCGACATCGTCAGTGCCGTGCTCCACATCCGGGACGGCAGCGACAGGAGGCGCATTCCCGCGACGGGATTCTGCAGCACGGGGATCTGGCCGGTACCCAGCGAACCGATCAGCAGCAGCACCGATCCGGTGGCTCCGAAGATCTTGATCCGGAAGAGTCGCCGATTCTCCTCCGCGTTGAGTGGGCCGACTTCCTGTTCGGTCTCGTGCAGTGTCGCGACCGACCGGCCGTAGTCGCCCGTCGTGTCCGAGTCCGTGTCGGCTTCTCGCGCAGACTTCAGCCCGAGGTACGTCGCGGCACGACGCAGGACACTGGTTTCTGACACGAGACGACTGTAATGCTTGCCTCGTCATGTCCCTTCGACACCGCACCCGAGCGCCGAGTCGGTCACCGCTTAGGTCACCCTTGCTGGAAGCGGGGAAGTAATTACGTCACACTGGCGTTGTGAAAACCATGCGGAGTGATGCAGTGCTGTCTGCCGACAGCGCCCGTCCCGGTGTGGTCGCCGATCCAGGAGCCATGCCCGCCGACGGGCAGACACGTGCTGCCGTGGTGTCGCTGCTCGTCGAAGACGGGCCGCTGACCGCGGGAGAGATCGCCGAGCGGTTGGGTATCAGTCCTGCAGGCGTGCGTCGTCATCTCGACGCGCTCGTCGATGCCGGTGATGCCGAACACGCCTCGCCCGGTTTCGGCCGGGGCGGTGAGCGCGGTCGGGGTAGGCCGGCGAAGTGGTTCCAATTGACGGCGACCGGTCGTGGAAAGCTTCAACACGCATACGACGACCTCGCCGGGGCAGCCATGCGCAAGCTCCGCGAGATCGCCGGTGAGGAAGCGATCGGTGAGTTCGCACGTGACCGGATCGAGGGCATCGTCGACGGGGTACGTCCCGTAGCGGAGTCCGGCTCGGTGGCCGACACGGTCGAAGAGATCGCCGACGCTCTCACCAGCGCGGGTTACGCCGCCAACACCAGATTGGTCGGCTCCGGCGTCCAGATTTGCCAGCACCACTGCCCCGTGGCACATGTCGCGGCTGAGTTCCCCGAACTCTGTGAGGCAGAAACCGCGGCGTTCACCGAGCTTCTCGGTACGCACGTACAACGTCTCGCGACGATCGCCAACGGCGATTGCGCGTGTACAACGCATGTCCCCCTGATGATCGGCGACAACCAGCCCGGCAATGACGCCGTCGCCGACCCGAAGCAGACGAGTCGAAAGGCCCAGCGATGACAGTTACAGATGGACAGGCTCCATTGACCCAAGAGGAGACCATCGCCTCACTCGGCACGTACGGATACGGGTGGGCCGATTCCGACGTCGCAGGAGCGAGTGCGCAGCGTGGACTCTCCGACGCCGTGGTCGCCGACATCTCGTCGAAAAAGAGCGAACCGGACTGGATGCTCGAGAACCGCCTCAAGGCGCTGCGCATCTTCGACCGCAAGCCCATGCCGCACTGGGGTGCTGAGCTCGACGGCATCGACTTCGACAACATCAAGTATTTCGTGCGCTCGACCGAGAAGCAGGCAGCTTCCTGGGACGACCTGCCCGAAGACATCAAGAACACCTACGACAGGCTCGGCATCCCCGAGGCCGAGAAGCAGCGTCTCGTCGCAGGCGTCGCGGCGCAGTACGAGTCCGAGGTGGTCTACCACCAGATCCGTGAGGACCTCGAGCAGCAGGGCGTGATCTTCCTCGACACCGACACCGGTCTCAAGGAGCATCCCGAGGTCTTTCGCGAGTACTTCGGATCGGTCATCCCGGCGGGCGACAACAAGTTCTCCGCGCTGAACACCGCGGTCTGGTCGGGCGGATCGTTCATCTACGTGCCCCCGGGCGTGCACGTCGACATCCCGCTGCAGGCCTACTTCCGGATCAACACCGAGAACATGGGCCAGTTCGAGCGCACGCTGATCATCGTCGACGAGGGTGCCTACGTGCACTACGTCGAGGGGTGCACCGCGCCGATCTACAAGACCGACTCACTGCACTCGGCCGTCGTCGAGATCATCGTGAAGAAGGGTGGACGCTGCCGCTACACCACCATTCAGAACTGGTCGAACAACGTCTACAACCTGGTCACCAAGCGTGCCAAGGCTGAGGCGGGCGCCACGATGGAGTGGATCGACGGCAACATCGGCTCGAAGGTCACGATGAAGTACCCGGCAGTCTGGCTGACGGGCGAGTACGCCAAGGGCGAGGTGCTCTCCGTCGCATTCGCCGGCGAGGGCCAGCATCAGGACACCGGATCGAAGATGGTCCACCTCGCGCCGCACACCTCGAGCAACATCGTCTCCAAGTCGGTGGCGCGGGGCGGCGGACGAGCCTCCTACCGCGGTCTGATCAAGGTCAACAACGGTGCGCACGGCAGCCGTTCGACGGTGAAGTGCGACGCATTGCTCGTCGACACCATCAGCCGTAGCGACACCTACCCGTACGTCGACATCCGCGAGGACGACGTCACGATGGGCCACGAGGCCACCGTCTCCAAGGTCAGCGACGATCAGCTCTTCTATCTGATGAGTCGCGGACTGACCGAGGACGAGGCGATGGCCATGGTCGTGCGCGGATTCGTCGAGCCCATCGCGAAGGAACTCCCTATGGAGTACGCGCTCGAACTCAACCGCCTCATCGAACTCCAGATGGAAGGAGCCGTCGGCTGATGGCTGATCCGACAATCCCGGTCTCGGTTCCGGGCAGCACAGTCGCGCCCGTCAATAAGGGTGAGCTGTTCACCTCGTTCGACGTCGAGGCGTTCGAAGTCCCCAGCTCCCGTGAAGAGGCGTGGCGATTCACCCCGTTCCGACGCTTGCGGGGTCTGCACGACGGCAGCGCGACGGCCGACGGACAGGCAGCAGTCGCGGTCACCGGCGCAGGTGACGGCGTCAGCGTCGAGACCGTCGGTCGCGACGACAAGCGACTCGGTCAGGGTGGAGTGCCGTTCGATCGCATTGCGGCGCAGGCATATTCGTCATTCACCGAAGCCACGGTCGTCACCGTCGCCCGCGAGGTCGAGGTCGGCGAGCCGATCGTGATCACACTCGAGGGCCCCGGCGTCGACAAGACGGCGTTCGGTCACGTGCAGATCCGCCTCGAGCCCTTCGCGCGGGCCGTCGTCGTCCTCGACCAGAAGGGCAGCGGAACCTACGCGGAGAACGTCGAGTTCATCGTCGACGACCAGGCCGCGTTGACCGTCGTCAACGTCCACGACTGGGCCGACGACGCCGTGCACGTCGCAACGCACCACATCAAGGTGGGTCGCGATGCCGTGCTGCGGCACTTCGCGATCAGCCTCGGCGGCGACCTCGTCCGGCTCTCACCGCTGGTCCGTTACGCGGCACCGGGCGGCGACGCCGAACTGTGGGGTCTGTACTTCGCCGATGCCGGACAGCATCTCGAACAGCGACTCCTCATCGACCACAACCAGCCGAACTGTCGCTCCAACGTGGTGTACAAGGGTGCGCTGCAAGGAGATCCGTCCGGCGACCGCAGTCGTGAGGCGCACACGGTCTGGATCGGCGACGTGCTGATCCGTCCGGAAGCGGAGGGCACCGACACCTTCGAGCTCAACCGCAACCTGCTGCTCACCGACAACGCGCGTGCCGACTCGGTGCCGAACCTCGAGATCGAGACCGGCGAGATCGTCGGTGCAGGCCACGCCAGCGCCACCGGCCGATTCGACGACGAGCAGCTGTTCTACCTGCAGGCCCGCGGCATCCCGGAAGACCAGGCCCGACGCCTCGTCATCCGTGGATTCTTCGGCGAGGTCATCGCCAAGATCACGGTGCCCGAACTGCGCGAACGTCTCTCCGCCGCAATCGAACACGAACTCGAGATCTCCGGCGCCTGATCGCGCGTGGACCGCTGATCGAGCTTCAACCCGCTGATCGAGACCGAACCCGCCGATCGAGACCGAACCCGCTGATCGAGACCGAACCCGCTGATCGAGACCGAACCCGCTGATCGAGCTTGTCGAGATCACCGAACCCGCCGATCGAGCCCCGAACCCGCTGATCGAGCTTGTCGAGATCACCCAGCCCCAGAAAGAAAGCCACATGAGCACACTCGAAATCCGTGACCTGCACGTCGACGTCGCGCAGTCCGACACCGACGCCGAGCCGATCCACATCCTCAAAGGCGTCGACCTGACGGTGAAGTCGGGGGAGACCCACGCACTGATGGGCCCCAACGGCTCCGGCAAGTCGACGCTCTCCTACGCGATCGCAGGCCACCCGAAGTACAAGGTCACCAGCGGCACCATCACCCTCGACGGCGAGGACGTGCTGGAGATGAGCGTCGACGAGCGCGCCCGCGCAGGTCTGTTCCTCGCGATGCAGTACCCCGTCGAGGTTCCCGGCGTCTCGATGTCGAACTTCCTGCGCACCGCGGCGACCGCCGTCCGTGGCGAGGCTCCCAAGCTGCGCCACTGGGTCAAGGAGACCAAGGAGGCGATGACCGCACTCGAGATCGATCCGTCGTTCGCCGAGCGCTCGGTCAACGAGGGCTTCTCCGGTGGCGAGAAGAAGCGTCACGAGATCCTGCAGCTAGACCTGCTCAAGCCGAAGTTCGCAATCCTCGACGAGACCGACTCCGGCCTCGACGTCGACGCTCTGCGCGTCGTCAGCGAGGGCGTGAACACGTACAAGGCCGAGGAAAACGGCGGCATCCTGCTGATCACGCACTACACGCGAATCCTGCGCTACATCAAGCCGGACTTCGTGCACGTGTTCGTCAACGGTCGGGTCGTCGAATCCGGTGGGCCCGAGCTGGCCGACGAGCTCGAAGAGAACGGTTACGTCCGCTTCACGACGGCTGCTGCGGCGGGCTGAGCCATGTCGACGGAGACCGTGGCCGACAAGGCTTCGACGCTCGACGTCGACGCCATCCGTGCCGATTTCCCGATTCTGTCCCGCACGGTGCGCGACGGAAAGCCGTTGGTCTACCTCGATTCCGGTGCGACCTCGCAGCGTCCGGTCCAGGTGCTCGATGCCGAGCGTGAGTTCCTGACGACCCACAACGCCGCGGTGCATCGTGGCGCGCATCAGCTCGCAGAGGAGGCCACCGACGACTACGAGGGCGCCCGCGAGAAGATCGCCGCCTTCGTGGGTGTCACCGCACCCGAGACGGTGTTCACCAAGAACGCGACCGAGTCGCTGAACCTGGTCACCTACACGCTCGGCGACGACCGCAGCGCACCGCTGTTCGGTGGTCGACAACTCGGCGAGGGCGACACAGTCGTCATCACCGAACTCGAGCATCACGCGAATCTCGTTCCGTGGCAGGAGCTATGCCGACGTACCGGCGCGACCCTGCGCTGGTACGGCGTGACCGACGACGGCCGCATCGACCTCGATTCACTCGAGCTCGACGACACCGTGAAGGTCGTCGCGTTCACGCACCAGTCCAACGTGACCGGTGCCGTGGCCGACGTCGACGAGTTGGTTCGCCGAGCTCGTGCTGTCGGTGCGCTCGTCGTGCTCGACGCCTGCCAGTCGGTTCCGCACATGCCAGTCGATTTCCGTGCGCTCGACGTCGATTTCGCGGCGTTCTCCGGGCACAAGATGCTCGGACCGTCGGGTGTCGGTGTGCTGTACGGCAAGGCAGAGCTTCTTGCTGCGCTGCCTCCGTTCATCACCGGCGGATCGATGATCGAGACCGTCACGATGGAGGCAACCACCTACGCCGATCCGCCTCAGCGGTTCGAAGCAGGCGTGCCGATGACCTCGCAGGTCGTCGGATTGGGTGCGGCCGTCGACTATCTGTCGGCAATCGGGATGGATGCTGTTGCCGCGCATGAGCATTCGCTCGTCGAGCACGCACTGCATTCGCTCGGAGAGATCGAGGGACTGCGCATCGTCGGACCCACGACGACCGAAAACCGCGGTGGTGCAGTCTCGTTCGTCGTCGACGGCATTCACGCACACGACCTCGGGCAGATCCTCGACGACGAGGGTGTCGCGATCCGCGTCGGACATCATTGCGCATGGCCGCTGCACCGACGTTTCGATGTTGCGGCGACGGCCCGTGCGTCGTTCGCGGTCTACAACACGCATGACGAGGTCGACGCTCTCGCCGCGGCAATCGTCAAGGCGCAGAAGTTCTTCGGAGTCGCCTGACATGCGTATGGAGCAGATGTATCAGGACGTGATCCTCGATCACTACAAGCACCCGCACGGGCGCGGGCTGCGCGAGCCGTTCGGCGCCGAGGTCCATCACGTCAACCCGACGTGTGGTGACGAGGTGACCCTGCGCGTCGCGCTCTCCGACGACGGCAATACCGTCACCGACATCTCCTACGACGGGCAGGGTTGCTCGATCTCGCAGGCGTCGACATCGGTGCTGTTCGACCAGCTCGAGGGCGCCAGCGTCGACGACGCCTTGGCGACGGTCGCATCGTTCAACGCGATGATGACCTCCCGCGGCTCCGACGAGGGCGACGAAGACGTCATCGGCGACGGCATCGCGTTTGCCGGAGTGAGCAAGTATCCGGCACGCGTCAAATGTGCACTGCTGGGCTGGATGGCGTTCAAGGACGCCCTGGCGCAGTCGGTGGAAGAACGTGAATCAGAACAGGTGGAAGCCCCATGACCGAACAGCCTTTGGCAGAGACTCCGGCAGTCGAGACGCCCCCGGTCGAGACCCCCGCAGCTCAGACACCCGCAGCTCAGTCACCCGTGAGTGCACCGAGCACCTCGCTGCCCCAACTCGAGGACGTCGAGGAGGCGATGCGCGACGTCGTCGACCCGGAGCTCGGTATCAACGTCGTCGATCTCGGACTCGTCTACGGCATCGAGATCACCGACGACGCCGTCGCCAAGATCGACATGACACTGACGTCGGCGGCGTGTCCGCTGACCGACGTCATCGAGGACCAGTCACGCGCAGCGCTCATCGGCAGCGGCTTGTGCACCGAGTTGGAGATCAACTGGGTGTGGCTGCCGCCGTGGGGCCCCGACAAGATCACCGACGACGGCCGCGAGCAGCTGCGCGCGTTGGGATTCACTGTCTGAGCCGTCGGAGACACGGAGACGCGGGGACACGGTGACTGGACATATGGACGAACCCGAAGGACGGTTTCGTCGTGTCCGCCGCTGGAAGCCGCCCACGTACGAAACGCGCGTGGAGAAGATGATCCGCGAGGCCACCGAGCGCGGCGAGTTCGACAACCTGCCGGGCATGGGCAAGCCGCTCGACCTCTCCGATACCGACGACCCCGACTGGTGGGTCAAGCGCAAGATCCGCGACGAAGGACTCGATTCGACGGCCCTGCTGCCCGCTTCGCTGCAACTCCGCAAGGAGGCGCAAGGCTTTCCCGATTCCCTGGCCGACATCGCCGACGAATCAGCAGTGCGCGAGATCCTGGCCGACTTCAATCGCCGTGTGCGCGAAGCACATCTGACCACGCGGGCGGGGCTGCCGTCGGTCGTCACTGCCCACGTCGTCGACGTTGACGAGATCGTCGAGCAGTGGCGGTCGCTCAGGCGGGGGAGTCGGTGATTCGGTGCCCGGCGACCGGCTGCACGATGATGGAGCGGTCGAACATGGCCGACTCGAATCCGTCTGCCGGATCCGTGTAGATCTGAATCGTCATGCCATCCGGTGTGGAGAGGCGAACGACCTGCCCGATGTAGCCGGTGATCGGTGGGCTGTGCGGCACTCCGAGTCGGTCGAGGTGTTCGATCCATTGCTGCAGCGCGGCATTGTCGACCACGCCGAAGGTGACCGGATCGAAGCCCGCGATTCCCTGCGCCGCAGCGGGATCAAGTCGCAGTTCGATTAGTTCCGCGATACCGGGAATCGAGATCACGACGGCGTAGCGATGACCGGTCCTATCGTAATGGTCGAATCTCGTGATGTGGGTGGCGTCGAAAACCCTTGTGTACCAGTCGATACTCAGCTCGAGGTTGGTGACCGGGAACTTGAGGTGGTGCAGTCCGGTGAGTGTCGTCGCCATGATCACGCCACGAGCTCTGCCATGTGCAACGCCATCTGCTTTCGGGCGGGTGGCAGATGCCCGATCGCATTCATGGCGAGGTCTCGGATCTTCATCGCCACCGGATTCTCGGCAACCGATGCGGTCGTCATCAGGTTGGTCAGCAGCACGGTCGACGCAGCGATCGGACGCCTCCGGTGTTCGTACGTGTCGAGATGCACTGTGGGAGTGGGCGAGAGCGCTGCCGCGAGCACCAGGCCGAGTTCGTAGGCATCCTGGATGCCGAGGTTCATGCCCTGTCCGCCGGCAGGGCTGTGCACATGTGCGGCGTCACCCGCGAGGAAGATGTGGCCCTTCCGGAAGTGCTCGGCGATGCGGTGATGAACGTGGAATTGGGATCCCCAAGCGATGCGCGAGACTCTCGCTCCCCGTGGACCGCGAGTGTCGAGCACGTTCTGCACGAGGGCAACGTCGACGTCGTCGACCTCCTCCGGCCACGTGAACAGCACCCTACGGCGGCCCTCGGGCAAAGGACCACTCACGACGATTCCGTTGGGGGAGAAGAAGTTCTGCACCTCGTCGAAGCGCAGCGGCCACTCGTCGAACTCGGCGTCGGCGAGTACGAAAGACTGTGGATAGTCGCCTCCGACGAACTCGATGCCAGCCGATTCGCGGACCACCGAATGCGTGCCGTCGGCTCCGACGACGAACCGGGCTCGTACGGTCTCGAGGCCGTCAGGTCCATCGACATGGACGTCGATGCCGGACGCTGTCTCGTCGAGTCCGGTGACCCTGTATCCGCGGGTGATGTGACCACCGAGTCGGTGCAGGTTCTCGGTGAGTACTTCTTCGGTCCGCCACTGCTGGATCGTGGTCACGTGCGGATACCGCGTGTCGAGATCGGCGAATCGCAGTCCGTTGAGCAGCTTCTCGCGGTTGCGGAACGTGAAGTAGGGGACCACGACGCCCTCGTCCACGAGAGTGTCGGCGACGCCGAGCTCCTGCAGGATCTCCATTGTCCGTGCCTGAATGGCCGCGGCCCGGGAGGCGTTGTGCCCTTCGGGTTGTTCGTCGAGGGTGAGTACGTCGCGTCCCGCGCGTGTCAGGACTGTCGAGGCGACAAGTCCGGTCGGGCCTCCGCCCACGATCAGCACGTCGATGTTCTCGGGCAACATGACCTTCTCCTTGATGGTGTGAGGATCTGTGCGAGAGCTGGTCAACACCTGTTGGCCAACACGTGTTGATCATAACTCGCTAGACTGGGGATCATGCAACCCCCGACGGCGACCAACAGGGAGCGGCCGACCAAGAAGGAGCGAGCGCAGCGCTCCCGTGCCGCGATTCTCGCCTCGGCACAAGAACACTTCGCGCGCAGCGGATTTGCCGGTGCCACCGTGCGGGCCATCGCGCAGGATGCAGACATAGACCCGTCCATGGTGATTCGTTATTTCGGCGACAAGCGGGGCCTGTTCACCGCCGCGACCACCGTCGACGTCGAGGTCCCGGACCTATCGGTGTTGCCCGAAGAGCAACGCGGTCGAGCAGTTGTCGAACACTTCCTGCGCATCTGGGACGACGGTGCTTCGAGCGATCTGCTCAGCGTGTTGCTCCGCAGTGCAATGACGGACCCGGTGGCGCGGGATCGGGTGGTGGAGATCGTCGAGGCGCATATGCTGCCCATGGTTACTGCCGTGGTTTCCGATGAGGACGAGGCGCCGACACGCACGGGTTTGATTGCCGGTCAGGTCCTCGGTTTGGCGTTGAGCCGCAAGGTTCTCGAGCTTCCACTGACCACAGACATTCCCGCGCAGGTCCTGGTGAACAGCGTCGGAGCGACGATTCAGCAGTACCTGACGGCACCGCTCGACTGACAGCTCAGACGTCGGACCAGCTGTGGCCGGTCGCCGCACCGCGCGCGATGGCCATCCCGGTTCGCATACCGACGCCCTTCACCACGCGGCCCATCGCCTCGAGTGTGCCCGGGAGGTTGTCACGCTCGCTGAGGTAACTGCGTTGGGCGTCGATCGGCATGGTGAAGAAGGCGTCGAAGAAGTCGAGGGTCTGCTCGGCCGAGAGATCCAGCAGCGCCGACAGACCGCGGATTCGGAGTTCGTGCACCGAACGTGCCGACGTCGGCCACAGGGCCGCTGCGGGGTCGGCGCCGTCCGCAATCGCGGTCGCGACGTCGTCGGCACAGGCCAGCGAGGTGGCGACGCTGTAGCCCGTCGTCGGATTCTTCATCCCGCCCGCCGCGCCGAACCGGAAAACCGAGTCTCTCCACGGCGTCGTCGACGCGCCGACGAGCGGGAAGTTCACCACCTCGGTGCGGAGCGCGGTCGGCTCATGGTCGCCCAACCGCACCCGGAGACGATGTTCGAGCTCTGGGATCGACAGCGCGGGATGCCCTGCGAGACAGGTCTCTTCGAGCAGCACAGTCCCATCAGCGAGCGGCACGGCGTAGAGAAACGACGGAAGTGGTGAGCCTGCGGCACCGAGTCGGCGGGGACTCGCCCACTCCATCAGTAGCGTGTCGGCGCCGTCGAGTACCGCCGCCGCGTCCTTCGCGTCGACGACGATTCCGAACGCGGTTTGGTACGGGGCGTCATGCGGCAGCGCACCGCGACAGTCGATGATCTGATCGGCCTGCACGACCGAGCCGTCAGCGCACACCACCCGATCAGCGGACACCGACGTCGCTGCCGATGTCACGAGAGATATCCCGCCGAGGTCCAATTCGGTTGCGAGAGCGACATTGTCGAGAACTGTGTATCCGCGCGCGATGTGGTGACGGGTCCGCGCAGACACCTGCACGGCGTCGGTCTGCGCTGCTATGGCGTTGTCGCTCAACCAGTTCGGCAGTTCGTCGGTCCATGCCGCATAGGTGGCGTGCCACGCCCTGTCCGGGTGGGGATCGACGAGAGTGGTATCCACCCCGTGGTGGCGCAGGCGATGGGCCAGGCCTCTGCCCGCCGGACCGCCACCCACGACCACCGCCGAACGGGACACGGTCACATCGATCCGGTGGCCAACAGTCCGCCGTCGACCTGCAAGGTCTGACCGGTGATCCACGACGCGTTGTCGCTGACGAGGAAGGCGGCAGCCTGCGCGATGTCTTCCGGGTTACCGAGTCGCCGCAGCGGATAGCCGGCAATCGCGCGCTCTTCGTTGTCGCCCGCGATGAGTGCGTCGGCGAACTTCGTCTTGACGATGGCAGGCGCGATCGCGTTGACGCGGATCTGCTTGGGTCCGAGTTCCCACGCGAGCTCCGCGGTCAGGCGGATCAACGCGGCTTTCGACGCGCCGTAGGCGGCGATGACCCCGGTGGAGCGGATTCCGGCGACCGAGGCGATGTTGAGCACAGCTCCTCCTGATTCGGCCATGCCCGCCCGATAGGCCTCCTGCACGAACCCGAGGGCGGCGACCACGTTCGTGTCGAAGATCTTGCGTACCGCGTCGAGATCGGCGTCGACGAGCGGCCCATACGTCGGGTTGATTCCCGTGTTGTTGACCAGTATGTCGATTCCGCCCCCGAGCCGCACCACGGTCGCAACGGCGTCGGCCCGATGAGCGGCGTCGCCGGTGTTGCCGGGACAGATGTCGACCTTCGCCCCGTCAACCGCAGTCCGGATCGACTCGGCTGCCTGCTGCAGCGGTTCGGGTTTACGGCCGGTGATGACCACCGTGGCGCCGCGACGGGCGAGTTCGGTGGCGATGGCCAATCCAATGCCGCGGCTCGCGCCGGTGACGAGTGCGGATCGCCCGGTGAGATCGGGTGTCGGCAACATTCCGGTGGGTTCAGCTGTGCGTTCGGTCACCCTGCCACCGTATCGAGCGACGTGAGGAAGTCGCGGCCGCCCGGGGAGGAAAAACCACGGGCCGGCGCACAGTAGACTGGACCGTCGTGATCACCGCGACCGACCTGGAAGTTCGAGCGGGCGCTCGGACCCTGCTGTCGGCGCCCGGCTCAGCTCTGCGTATTCAACCCGGCGACCGGATCGGCCTCGTCGGCCGCAATGGTGCAGGTAAGACGACCTCGCTGCGCATTCTCGCGGGCGAGACCGAACCCTACGCCGGGACGGTGACCAGGACCGGCGATCTCGGCTATCTGCCACAGGACCCCAAAGAAGGCGACCTCGACGTCGTCGCCCGCGATCGAGTGCTGTCGGCGCGTGGCCTCGACGACATCATGCATCAGATGGAGAAGCAGCAGGCGTTGATGGCCGAGGCCGCCGACGACAAGGTGCGCGACAAGGCTGTCGCACGCTACGGGCGTCTGGAAGAGCGCTTCTCCGACCTCGGCGGCTACGTCGCCGAGTCCGAGGCCGCGCGCATCTGTAACAGCCTCGGATTGCCCGATCGCGTACTCGGCCAGCCGCTGCGCACGCTCTCGGGCGGACAGCGCCGTCGCATCGAGCTCGCCCGCATCCTGTTCGCAGCCTCCGACGGTTCGGGCAAATCTGCGACGACGCTGCTCCTCGACGAGCCGACCAACCACCTCGACGCCGACTCGATCACCTGGCTGCGCAGCTTCCTGCAGAACCACGAGGGTGGACTCGTGGTGATCAGCCACGACGTCGACCTGCTGGCCGACGTGGTCAACAAGGTGTGGTTCCTCGACGCCGTCCGCGGCGAGGCCGACGTCTACAACATGGGCTGGAAGCGCTACCTCGACGCACGCGCAACCGACGAGCAGCGTCGTAAGCGTGAGCGCGCCAATGCGGAGAAGAAGGCGTCCGCGCTGCGCGCACAGGCTGCAAAGCTCGGCGCCAAGGCCACGAAAGCCACTGCGGCACAACAGATGCTCAAGCGTGCCGATCGGATGATCGATTCCCTCGACGAGGAGCAGGTGGCCGACCGCACCGCCCGGATTCGCTTCCCGGAGCCTGCGGCGTGTGGCAAGACTCCGCTGATGGCGTCGGGACTGAGCAAGTCCTACGGCTCGCTCGAGATCTTCACCGGCGTCGACCTCGCGATCGACAAGGGCAGTCGTGTGGTCGTGCTCGGACTCAACGGTGCGGGTAAGACCACCCTGCTCAAGGTGCTCGCCGGTGTCGAGGCGTCGGATACGGGTTCGCTGGAGCCCGGCTACGGACTCAAGATCGGCTACTTCGCGCAGGAGCACGACACCCTCGACGACATGGCGACGGTGTGGGAGAACATTCGGCACGCCGCGCCCGACGCAGGCGAACAGGATCTTCGTAGCCTGCTCGGTGCCTTCATGTTCACCGGACCTCAGCTCGACCAACCCGCAGGCACGCTGTCCGGTGGCGAGAAGACGCGACTGTCGCTGGCAGGACTCGTGTCGTCGGCGGCCAACGTGCTGCTGCTCGACGAGCCGACCAACAACCTCGACCCGATCTCGCGCGAGCAGGTGCTCGACGCCCTGCGCAGCTACACCGGCGCCGTGGTCCTCGTTACTCACGACCCCGGTGCCGCGGCGGCGCTCGATCCGCAACGCGTGATTCTGCTGCCCGACGGCACCGAAGACCACTGGAGCGACGAGTACCAGGAGCTCATCGAGCTCGCGTGACGCGCAGATCACTTCCTCTTGCTCGTCGTGATTGCGCTCCCATCTCTGCTGTGAGGTGAATCGCTGCCCAAGCGGCGTGGACGCACTGCCAATCTTCATTAGCCGTGCGAGGTTTGTCTGAGCGTCACGAATCATTCATGTGAGCGCCCGGCATCCACCTCACCTAGGAGTACTGCGTCCGTGCGGCAACCTTTGCGATCGCTCATCCTTTTCCTCGCTGCACGGTTCGGGGAGGTCCGGTGACGGCGGCGCATCGTCGCCGTTCGTGGCTCGTCGCGGCGATCGCCGCGCTGACTGTGTCCGCAGGGTTCGTGGTGCCGACCGGAGCCGCCCAGGCGGCCCCAATGCAGTCCGAGAATGTCGCCTGGGCGCCGGGGGCGCATTGGTCGCAGGCCTACATCCCCGAGAAGGACGGCACCGTCCTTCACGCCGACATCTTGCGGCCCGCGCACCTGTCCGCAAGCGCGAAGACGCCCGTAATCCTCAGTGTCAGTCCGTATTTCAATCATTCGGGCTCCGGTGGCGTCGCCGGTGCGCTTGACGGATTCACCTATAAGCCCCTTCCGCCCGCACAGCCGAACGACAGATTCTCCGATCTGGTCACCCAGGGTGACCTCATGCGCAAGGGGTATACCTACGTGATGGTCGACCTCCGAGGATTCGGAGGGAGTACGGGATGCCTGGATTATGACGGGCCGGGTGAGCAGGCCGACGTGCGCGCAGCGGTGGAGTGGGCAGCGAGTCAGCCGTGGTCGACCGGCGCTGTGGGCATGTACGGCAAGTCCTACGATGGCAACACCGGGATTATGGGAACGGCACTGGCCCCGAAGGGGCTGCGTGCGGTGGTCGCGCAAGAGCCGATGTACGACGGCTATCGCTACCTGTATCAAAACGGTGTGCGCTACCTGAACTCGCTCTACATGGGGATCTGGTACGACCAGATTGCCTCGGCGTCGGGGGTGCCGTTCGGCGACGACGCGCGCTACATGAAGTCCTCGCTGTATGAGCTCCAGCATCCGGAGTGCTTGTCGCGCAACGCATCAGCGCAGATGGCCGATTCGGATCACAACTCGTCGTACTGGCGGGAGCGGGGCTTCGCCGAGGCCGCCCACGACTCGCCGGTGCCGCTGTTTCTCACCCAGGGCCTGATCGAGAACAACACGTGGCCCGACGGGTTGTACGAGACGATCGCCGGGCGCAAGGCTCCGACGAGGGCGTGGCTGGGCATGTGGGACCACGTGCGCGGCAACGAGACCGCCGCCGACGGGCGACTGGCGATGGGGCGACCCGGATGGTTCGCCGAGGTGATGCGCTGGTACGACAGGTATCTCAAGGGCACTGACGTCGCAAGCGATCCGTCCATCGTCGTGGAGGACAACACCGGGTCGTGGCGTGCGCAGCCGTCGTGGCCGATGCAGACGTCCACGCAGACGGTCGCACTTCCGACCGGAAGCTATCGTGACGGCGTCACAGCAGTCGGCTCATACGGAACCCAGGCTTCAGCGATCTCGGCGCCGTCGGGACTCGATCGCAACCGGGGACTGTGGCGGGTCAGCGCGCCGGTCAGCAGGGCCGTCCGCATCTCGGGTGCGCCGCAGGTGTCGGTGCGCACAACGACTGCTCAGGCGGGCGCGCATCTGGTTGTCGACCTCTACGATCTCCCCCCATCCGGGCAGGCGACTCGGATCACCCGTGCCGCATCGGTTCTCGAACGCGGCGCCGCGACGACGACATTCCGGTTGCTCCCCAACGACTGGGTGTTGGCGCCCGGGCACCGACTCGGCATCCGCATCGTGAACACCAACTCCGAGCTCTATCTGCCGTCGGGCAGCAGTGCGACGGTCACGGTGACCGGTGGAACGTTGTCTCTGCCCATCGATGCCCACAGGTGGCCACCAACCGCGGGTGGCCGATCGGTGTTCCTCGACGACTACCTGGCCGGGGCGGGCCGCTACACGCTGCCCGCCGGCACACCGACGGATCAGTGGGTGATCAAGTAGGCGAGGCCTCGGCAGCATCAGGGCCGCTCCGTCGGTCCAGCCACGATGCCCGACAACTGCACGCGCTTGCCGACGTCCCGCGTGCTGACGTGACCGACGGGAGTGGCCAGAATCTCGTGATGGTCGGTGGCATTGGACTCGACGTGCATCGTTCCCGA
Organism: Gordonia sp. 852002-51296_SCH5728562-b; assembly: GCF_001665475.1. NCBI lineage: Bacteria > Bacillati > Actinomycetota > Actinomycetes > Mycobacteriales > Gordoniaceae > Gordonia > Gordonia sp. 852002-51296_SCH5728562-b. Next base: position 74,255 of record NZ_LZMI01000043.1, read on the forward strand.
CGCCTCGTTCGCGATGTATCCGCTGGGAGCTGCTACCTCGCGAGCGCGGTAGCAGCCCGTCGGCAGCGAACGAATCAGCAGTCCCTGTGCATCGGTGACACCTGACCCACGGGATTGCCCGGCGCACGTCGTGATCGCGAACCGCGCGCCCGGCAGCGGGTGGCCGTCGATGCGGTCGCGCACTGCGATCCGCAGTTGGCCAGACCCGTCGTCGAATCCGCCGTTGCGTTCGACGCCGGTTCCGATGGATCGACTCGGTTGCTGGTCTCGCGTCGTCACGGTGAACGTTCCCGAACCGGGTGTGGCCGAGGCGGCCGCCGACGCTCCGACGATTCCGGCGAGCGCCATTGCGCCGACAACCGTGAGAGTCGTTGTCACACGGACGAATCGGCCGTTCATGCTCGCGTCGCCCACGCGATGATGTTGTCGGCGTAACCGAGCGGGGGACCGACGAACGCCCCGCCACACGTGACGAGGGCGAGGGTTTCCGGACCGTCGAGGCGGTTGAGTTCCTCTGCGGGAAAGCCCTTCTCCTTATCGGCCTTCTGGACGTTACGCACCCGGTAGTGGACGGTCTCACCCTTCGCTGTGGTGACCGCGACATCGGTTCCCGGTGCGAGAGAACTGAACCGGGCGGCGAAGCCACGCCCCTGCGAGGCCTCGTCGACGTGCCCGGTCACGACGATTGTGCCCTTGCCCGATCCGGGTAACGCCGAATCGACCCACCAGCCGAGACGATGGACGTCCTGTGGCGGCAGGAGCGCACCGGTCGTATCCGTCGCAACCGCATCGGTGACAGCGGAATCACCGCCGACCTCAATACTTTTCGGTGCGGCCGGCTCGTCGGTGCGTGCGGCAACGGGTGCGGGTAGCTGGGTCTGCGCAGACGGTGTTGCCACGGACGATTCGCTCGTGCGTGTCGAGCAGCCGACGAGAAGCGTCAGACTCAGAGCCAGCAGGCAGAACAGTGTGCGTATCGGCGTGGTCTTCATGGTCGATCCACCGGTCCCGACGGAATCGACGACAGCGATGTCCTGCCCGACGGATTGCGGTCGGTCACGTGGTCGACGGGGGTGTTGTAGACCGTCACCGTCGACACCTTGTCGGTGGACACGTCGACGGAGTACGAGCGGCCCTCGGACACATAGCCTTTCGGTGCCGCCGTCTCCTTGACGCGGTAGCAGCCCGGTGCCACCTCACGGTTGACCACGCCGCCTTCGCCGGTGGTTTCCCACCCCAGCACGTCTCCGGAGCATGTGGACACGATGAAGCTCGCCCCCGGCAGCTTGGCGCCGGTGACTCTGTCGGCCTTGACCACCTGCAGGGTTCCGGTGCGATCTCCGCCGTCGTCGATGCGTGCGAAGGAAATCTGGATGTGGTTGCCGAGCAGTCCGAGTTCGACTGTGCCGCTTCCCGAAATCAGCCTCAACCCGTCGGGCCAGCTGATCGTCTCGTAGCTGTAGGTTCCCACGTTCAGGGTCAGATCGGCGGGGGCGGTCACCATCGTCACCGCGCCGGTTTCGTTGTTGGTGAGACGTACCCGAGCGCCCTGCACCGGCGTGATCCCGCCGGGATATGGGATGAACGATGTGACATAGAGATGTGCGGTCCCGGACTCCGGAGGAGTGGTCGGAGAACTCGGGGTTGTCGATGTCGGCGCTTCGACGGTCGTCGACGGCCCGGGCGCGGAGGTGCTCGGTGCCGACGAACTCGGGAGTGACGGATCGGTGGTGGCGGGTGTCGTGGTTGGGGGCGCCTGCGTCGTCGGCTGGTCAGCGGTCGTGGCGGGTGCCACGGTGGTCGACGACGTTGACGGGGTATCCGCCCAGCCGACCGCGGGAGCCATCGCAAGGCTGAGAAGCATCCCCGTTGCGAGGGCTGCGGTGCGTGTCCGCGGAGTGCGGAACCAGGTGTGGTGCTTGGGTGATCGATTCGACATGGGAGTGAGCCTTTCGGTGGGGTGGACGGCCCCGACACCCGTGAAGTCGGGTAGGCCAATCGATTCGTTATCGCGAGGGGCCCGCGGAGGGCGGAAATCATTCATGTGTCGTACGGCCTGAGAACGTGTGGCTCAGGGCCGGTCGACTGGCCCTGAGGGAATCGAGCTCAGCGGAGTGCGTGCGCCCGGATCACGGCCGGGAGCCACGGTTCCCGGACCCGACGTTCCCGTTGCGGTGAGGTGAATCGTGTAGATCGTGTCCCGACCGCGCTCGAGCGCGATATCGAACGACGACGGCCCGACGAGCGTCAGTCCCGCAGGCACCTGCAGCACAAGAACACTCACCGTCCCGGTCGGGGACTGCACGGTCGCGGGCAGGGTCGTGACGTACGGATTGACCGCGACCAGACGCACCGACACACCGTTGACCCCGTCGTGGGCGCCGTCGAGCACAGCGTTGATCGTCACGGACCCGTAAGCGACAGGGCTTGTGGGCGCGGAGGTTTCGGTGCTCGCGGGTGTACTCGGGGGTGTTGAGGACGAAGGTGGGGTGGTCGTCGGCGGTGTTGTTGTTGGCGGTGTCGTCGGCGGCGTTGTTGTCGTCGGTGCTGTGGTGGATGGGGTGGTTACCGACGGCGCGGACGTGCCGACGTCGGCGTGGGCACCACCCACCCCGAGAGACAGGCACGCCGCGACGACGGCGACCGTACTCGAGAATGAACGGAAATACGTGACGGTACGCATGAGCGGACTCGTGTTCTCCCCGACCCGGTTCGGATCACTGTGTGACCCCCGATGTCTGATGAGTCCGAATCGGGAGGGGGATTGTTAGCACACGTGAAGAACCGTTATCGACGCGTTACCCGGTGTCATTCACGTATTCGACGGTGAGCACTGCTCACCTCGACGCCGCATACCGCTTGGTGAGTTCACCCTTCACCAGCTTGCCCGTGGGTGTGCGAGGTAGATCTGCAACGAAATCGACCGAGCGTGGAACCTTGTACCGTGCAAGCGATTCGCCCGCGAAGTCGAGCAGGTCGTCGGCAAGCGCCTGTGAGGCCTCGTAGGCCGGATCGAGTTGCACGAGCGCCTTGGCGACCTCGCCGAGATCCTCGTCGGGTACACCGATCACTGCGACGTCGTAGACGGCCGGGTGGTTGATGAGAACGTTCTCCGCCTCTTGCGGATAGATGTTGACGCCACCGGAGATGATCATGAACGCCTTGCGGTCGGTGAGATACAGAAATCCCTCGTCGTCGACGTAGCCCATGTCGCCTGTCGTGGCCCAGGTCGGGTGCTGTGGGTGATAAGCCGACGCTGTCTTTCCCGGGTCGTTGTGATACTCGAACGCAGGCGTCTCGCGCTCGAAGTACACGAGGCCGACATCGCCGACGGGCACCTCGTCGCCGGCGTCGTCGCAGATTCTGATCACGCCCATACCTGCTCGCCCGACGGAACCGGGATGTGTCAACGCGTCCTCGGGGCCGATGAACGTCGCGCCCGCGGCTTCGGTCGATGCGTAGTATTCGTGGATCACCGGACCCCACCATTCGATCATTGCGCGCTTGACCTCGGCGGGGCACGGAGCTGCGGCGTGGATCGCCACCTTCAGGCTCGACACGTCGTACTTGTCGCGAATATCCGTGGGCAGCTTGAGCATCCGGATGAACATCGTCGGCACCCATTGGCTGTGCGTCGCGCGATACTCCTCGACGAGTCTCAGCGCTTCCTCCGGCTCGGAGTGGTCCATGAACACCACCGTGCCCCCGACAGAATTGGTGACGCTGCAAAAGCGCAGTGGCGCAGCGTGATACAGCGGCGCAGGGGATAGGTAGACGCTCTCGGCGTCGAATCCGTACAGCGGGCCGAAGACTGCGGTGTACGCATCGGGGATCTCCGCGACCAACCCGTCCGGTAGTGGTGTGCGAATCCCCTTGGGGCGTCCCGTGGTTCCCGACGAATAGAGCATGTCGGTCCCTCGGGGTTCGTCGGTGCGCGGTGTGTCCGGTGCTGCTGCAAGCACGTCGTCGTAGTCATCGAAGCCGTTGATAACCCCACCCCAGGCGATGCGATGACCTGGCTCGGCAAGTGCTTCGATGGTGCCGCTCGTCGAGACCGCTTCTGCCACAGCGGCATCGGCGAACAGTACCTTCGCCGCGCTATCGGTGAGGATGTAGCTGGTTTCGTCAGCGGTCAGGTGGTGATTGATCGCGGTGACGTAGAGCCCACTGCGCAGCGCTGCCCAATACACCTCGAACATGTGAAGGTTGTTGCGCGACACCATCGCGATGGTGTCGCCCGGGCGTAGGCCGAGTTCGTCGAGATGGTTCGCCAACCGCGCGGAGTTGTCATCGAGTTCGCGGTACGTCAGGGTGGTTCCGGTCGCGGCGTCGACGACGGCGGCTTTGTCAGGGGTGCTTGCGGCGATGGTTCCTGGGAACACGACGATCTCCTCGATGACGCGGGGTGCGAACGATGCCGAGTGTGATCGGCATCTCATGCGAGATCGTAGACCGAGCGATAGTTCGGTGGGCCGAGATTGCCACAATGGCAGATGCCTACCTCATGACTCCGCCGTGGCGCGCGAGCGCACCGACGCCTCCACGAGGTCGAGGACGGCCGACAGGTCGTCGGTAGGTCGTCCCGATGCCAATCGCGTGATCAGCCCGTCGAGGACGAGGTCGAGGTAGTCGAGCAGAACGTCGGTGGGGACGTCGTCTCGCAGTCGGCCGGTCTCACGGCCGCGTTCGAGTCGATCGAGAGTGGCCTTCTCGAGCTCAGCCGAGCGTTCCAGCCAGGCCGACCGGAACGTCGGATCGGTGCGGAGCTTCCGCGCGATTTCCAGCCGCGTGCCCAACCAATCGAAATCCTGTGGGCGCGCGAGCATGTCGCGCATGACCTGAACGAGACCCTGCTCTGCCGCGACGTCGGCCATACGCTCGGCGTCTTCTCGCGCGAGGGCGAGGAAGAGCGCCTCCTTGTCGCGGAAATGATGAAAGATCGCACCGCGAGAGAGTCCTGTCGACTCCTCGATGCGTTTGACCGTTGCTCCGTCGTAGCCGTACTCGGCGAAGCAATGCCGCGCGCCGTCGAGAATTTCCCGACGACGCGCGGCAAGGCGGTCATCACTGACCTTGGGCACTGCTATCGCCCTGTCAGCTCTTGATCATGTTGCGGAGCACGTACTGCAGGATGCCGCCGTTGCGGTAGTAGTCGGCTTCACCGGGTGTGTCGATGCGCACCTTGGCGTCGAACTCGACCTTCGAGCCGTCTTCCTTGGTGGCGGTGACGTGCACCGTCTTCGGCGTGGTGCCGTTGTTCAGCTCCTCGATGCCGGTGATGTCGAAGGTCTCCGTGCCGTCGAGGCCCAGCGACTTGTGCGACTCGCCCTCGGGGAACTGCAGCGGGATGACGCCCATGCCGATGAGGTTCGAGCGGTGGATGCGCTCGAAGCTCTCGGTGATGACGGCCTTGACGCCCAGCAGGCTGGTGCCCTTGGCGGCCCAGTCACGCGAGCTACCGGTGCCGTACTCCTTGCCGCCGAGCACGACCAGCGGGGTGCCCTCCTTCGCGTAGTTCTGCGCGGCGTCGTAGATGAACGACTGCGGAGCGCCCTCCTGCGTGAAGTCGCGGGTGTAGCCGCCGGTGACGTCGACGAGCTGGTTGGCCAGGCGGATGTTGCCGAAGGTCGACCGGATCATCACCTCGTGGTTACCGCGGCGGGCACCCAGCGAGTTGTAGTCCTTGCGAGCCACACCGTGTGCGTCGAGGTACTGCGCGGCAGGGGTGCCGGGCTTGATCGTCGACGCGGGGGAGATGTGGTCGGTCGTGACCGAGTCGCCGAGCTTCGCGAGTACACGGGCACCCTTGATGTCGGAGACCGGGTCCGCCTCGAGCTTCATGCCCTCGAAGTACGGAGGCTTGCGCACGTAGGTCGATTCGTCGTCCCAGTCGAAGGTCTTGCCCTCGGGGGTGGGCAGGCTCCGCCACCGCTCGTCACCCTTGAACACGTCGGCGTAGTCCGCCGCGTACTGCTCGGGGCTGATCGAGCTGGCGATGGTCTGCGCGATCTCCTCGTTCGACGGCCAGATGTCCTTCAGGAAGACGTCGTTGCCGTCCTGGTCCTGGCCGAGCGGGTCGTTCTCGAAGTCGAAGTCCATCGTGCCCGCGAGTGCGTAGGCGATGACCAGCGGCGGCGACGCGAGGTAGTTCATCTTCACGTCGGGGTTGATACGACCCTCGAAGTTGCGGTTACCCGAGAGCACCGCGGTGGCGGTCAGATCGTTGTCGTTGATCGCCTTCGAGATCTCCTCGGGCAGCGGTCCCGAGTTGCCGATGCAGGTGGTGCAGCCGTAACCGACCAGGTAGAAGCCCAGCTTCTCGAGGTACGGCCACAGACCGGCCTTCTCGTAGTAGCCGGTGACAACCTGTGACCCGGGGGCCATCGAGGTCTTCACCCACGGCTTCTGCGTGAGGCCCTTCTCGACAGCCTTCTTCGCGAGCAGACCCGCGCCGAGCATGACCGACGGGTTCGAGGTGTTGGTGCAACTCGTGATCGACGCGATGGTGACGATGCCGTGGTCGAGAATCATGTCACCGCGTTCGGGCGAGGAGATCTTGACCGGCTTCGACGGCCGTCCCTCTGCGCCCTTGCTCGCGTTGTGGGCGGGCTCGTAGTCGTCGTCGGCGAACGACAGCTTCGCGCCGTTCGGGTCGAGTGCGGGCGCATCCGACGCCGGGAAGCTCTCGGCGATCGACTCGTCGACGCCGTTGTAGGCGGGGGTGTTGCCCTCTTCGACGTAGTTGTGGATGTCCTTGCGGAACGCGTTCTTGGCGTCCCAGAGCTCGATGCGGTCCTGCGGACGCTTCGGGCCGGCGATCGACGGGACGACCGTCGAGAGATCGAGCTCCATGTACTCGGAGTACTGCGGCTCGGTGGCGTCCTTCTCCAGCCACATGCCCTGTTCCTTGGCGTATGCCTCGACGAGGGCCAGCGTCTCCGCGCTGCGGCCGGTGAGCTTCAGGTAGTTGATGGTCTCGCTGTCGATCGGGAAGATCGCACAGGTCGAGCCGAACTCGGGGCTCATGTTGCCGATGGTGGCGCGGTTGGCCAGCGGGACCTCGGCGACACCGTTGCCGTAGAACTCGACGAACTTGCCGACGACGCCGTGCTTGCGCAGCATGTCGGTGATGGTCAGCACGACGTCGGTCGCGGTGACGCCGGGCTTGGTCGCACCCGTCAGCTTGAAGCCGACGACGCGCGGGATCAACATCGAGACGGGCTGTCCGAGCATTGCCGCCTCGGCCTCGATACCGCCGACGCCCCAGCCGAGCACGCCGAGACCGTTCTGCATAGTGGTGTGCGAGTCGGTGCCGATGCAGGTGTCGGGGTAGGCGACGTCGGTGCCCTCGGCGTTCGGGCGGACCATGACCGAGCGTGCGAGGTGCTCGATGTTGACCTGGTGGACGATTCCGGTGCCCGGTGGCACGACGCGGAAGTCGTCGAATGCGCCCTGGCCCCAGCGAAGGAACTTGTAGCGCTCCTCGTTGCGCTGGTACTCGATCTCGACGTTGCGCTCGAAGGCCTGTGCGTTGCCGAACGCCTCGATGATGACGGAGTGGTCGATGACCATCTCGGCGGGAGCGAGCGGATTGACCTTGTCGGGGTCGCCGCCGAGTTCCTTGACCGCGTCGCGCATGGTGGTCAGGTCGACCACACACGGGACGCCGGTGAAGTCCTGCATGATGACGCGTGCGGGCGTGAACTGGATCTCGATGCTCGGCTCGGCCGACGGATCCCAGTTGGCGATGGCGTTGATGTGGTCCTTGGTGACGTTCGCGCCGTCCTCGGTGCGAAGCAGGTTCTCGGCGAGGACCTTGAGTGCGTAGGGAAGCTTCTGGGTTCCCTCAACAGCGCTCAGCCGGTAGATCTCATACGACTTGTCGCCCACCTCGAGGGTGCCTTGGGCGCCAAAGGAATTGATACTCACGACTTAATCCACTCTCCTCGTGCCGACGGGCTGCGTCGGCGTCGTTCGACGTCTCACGTGTGCGCACGTGGACTGCGTGGCCGGCTCGTCGACGAACGCCGCTCGTCGACTCCGACCGTGACCCGACGGGCTGCGCCGGGTGTTCGAGTGCTGTCGGTGGCGCCGGTGGGTGGTACCGATGCCTCCCTGCCCTCGCGGGGCGGCCACGGGGCCGCCGTGGTCACCATGTCATCTTAACAGTACGGCTGTACTGTTTACAACACGCGACACGCCCGCTTACCGCCTACCTCCAGCATCCTCCATTCTGGCGCATGCCACGAGGCGAGGGTCACGCGGTCGTGTGCGCGTCGGCGACATTTAATGGCTGCGAAACCTTCTTAGGTGACACGCGGGGGTGGGTCCCCGACCGCGATCGGCCATTGGGCAGGATTGGCGTGGCAGCGCGCATGCCTTCCGGGTATGGGGTTCTACTGCAGAGCAGAAAGTTGGGTACAGCTGATGAGTCCAGGTCCACAGGGCTACCCCGCGATCATCCCTGCGAACGTCGACATGACAGGCCTGCGGCAGGAACTGCTCGCCGACCACGTTGCCGCACCCGCCGATCAGGAACCCGCGCTTCGCGCCCTGGTGGCCCGCGCACAGTCCGACGGGCACGACCTCAACGTGGTCGTCCTGACCGAGCCACAGCCGAACTTCACCTACTACCGCGACATCGCCACCCAATTGCAGTCCGAGGTCGGCGGGACCGTCCTCGTCATCGGCCCCAACTCGGTCGGTAGCTCCTCGGCCGACTTCAGTCGTGTGGTGCAGGAGCAGGCCATGGACGACCTGACGCTGCAGAATCCGTCCGTCGCCGCCACACAGATGTACGAAGAACTGACGTCACCGCAGATCGACTGGACGCTCGTCACCATTCTGCTGATCGTCGTCACGATCATCGGAGCCGTACTCGCGCGGGCGCGCACCATACGTGCACGTCGACGGCGCGGCGAGGTCGCACAACCGGTCACACAGTCGTCGCCATCGGCTGCATCTGCGTCGGGCGAGGACGTGGCGTCGGCGACGTCGTCGTCCACTCATTGACACCCGTCTGAAAATCTCACGTCGCCAACCGCCGACCCCCGCTCGTAGGGCACAACCGGGTCTCGTCGTCGTTCGACGCTCTGTTGCCAATTCGATACCTGGCGAGTCATCTCGCCCTTTGGGCTGTTCACGGCATTTTCCCAGGTAATCACCTGTATGTAATTCGTTGCAGCGGTTTTCTCGTGTGTCCGATGTGACGTACGGTTCTCATGTCACTTGTGTTGCTGTTGGTATCCAATGCACCACATGTGGTAGGTGATGCACGTTGGATGGTTGGGGAAGACGTGCACCCTGTGTTCGGACATGGAGATGCGTGCGACTCGAGGCAGCGCGACTTGAGGCATGACATCGCCGGCGAGGGCGAGGAGTTTCACGTGAGGCGAGTGACCACCGGTGTGGCTCGTGGTACCCCCAGGCGGGGCACACCGCGATTTGCACGTCTAGGGGCCGTACTTGCGGTCGCGATGCTCAGCGGAATGGGTGCGGGACAGGCACTGGCCGCCCCGGGCGCGACCGCGCCGAAGAAGCCGACGAGCGCGGTGTCGACGTTGATCAATCAGATCGCGACGGCCAACCAGAACATCAAGGATCTCGACGGTGCGGTGGCCGTTCGCCAGGAGAACGCCAACAGGTCGCTTGCCGACTACCAGAACTCGATCGCCGCACAGCAGTTGGCCACACAGGCCGCGTCCGGCGCCGAGAACTCGCTCACAAAGGCCAACGGTGCTGCCAAAGATGCGCAGAAGTCCTTCGACGCACTGATCCGCGACGTCTATCGGAACGGCACCACGTCGAGCTCGATGACCAAGTACGTGTCCTCGGATAACCCCGATCGGGTGCTCGAGCGGATGTCGACTCTCGACCGTGTCGCCCGCAACCAGCAGGACACGATCCGTCGTCTGCAGGTGGCCCGCAACCAACAGGCCAACAGGGTCTCTGCGCTGCAGGCTCTCAAACGTCAGGCAGCGCTTGCCACGTCCGGCGCGGAGCAACGCAAGAACGACGCGCTCGCCGCGGTACGCGAAGCGCGGTCGGCGATGGTCGACGAGCAGCAGCGTCGCAACTCGCTCGTGGCGCAACGCGATACGGTCCAGCAGCAGCTCGACAAGCTGCGCGGCACGGTCACGACGCCCAAGAAGGTAGACGCTCCCGCGCCGACCGATCTGTTGTCGGGGCTTTTCCCCGGAATCCCGGGACTGCCGGGACCTCGTCCGAGCGCGCCCGGCGCAACTCAGGTCGACGGGACGAGTGACAACCAGGCACTGCAGGTAGCCGCGGAGGCCGCCGCTCGACTCGCGGGAGACCTGGGACAGAAGGCGCTCGCGGCGATGGTCGGTCAGGCGCAGATCCCGCACTCGGAGCTCTTGGATGAACTCGGACTCGGGGGAGCCTCGCTGGGATCGTCCGGTGCGGACAGCATCGCCAGCAGGCTCGGTTCCGGCAGCCTCGGCACTTTGTTCGGCAGTTCGTCGGGTGGCGGCGGCGGGCCGGTACGTCCGGGCCTGCGTGGCCCGCAGGCCGTGGAGATCGTCGTGAACCGTGCGCTCTCGCAGCTCAACGTGCCCTATGCGTGGGGTGGCGGCGACGCCAACGGCCCCACCCTCGGTATTCGCGACGGCGGTGTCGCCGACAGTTACGGCGACTACAACAAGGTCGGCTTCGATTGCTCGGGTCTCATGATGTACGCGTTCGGCGGCGTCGGCATCCAGCTCCCGCACTACACGGGCTACCAGTACACATCGGGTCCCCAGGTGCCGCTGGCGCAGATGCAGCGTGGCGACATGATCTTCTACGGACCCAATGCGAGTGAGCACGTCGCGCTCTACCTCGGCGACAACAAGATGGTCGAGGCGCCGCAGTCCGGCGACGTCGTGAAGGTGTCTCCGCTGCGCACGGCTGGTGCGATGCCCAACGTGGTGCGGCTGCTCTGACCGTCCCGGTACTGAGCTGACAACGGTGTGCCACGCCATCCGAACGACCTTCTTGGCGCGTTTTCAGGACGCACGGCTACGCTGGCTTGCAATCATGTCGGCAACCGATTCTGCGCGGACATAACCCGGCCGGGCCGGGATCCGGACGAACCTTAGGAGTACGGGTTGACCTCTTCGCATCCGAACACTGAGCAGGCGCAGGCTGCGTCGAACTCAGCCGGGGGAGCGGTGACGCTCAGCGACGACGACGTGAAGCTCGTGGAACGCGCGATCTATGAGGTCAAGCGTGTGATCGTCGGCCAGGATCAGCTCGTCGAGCGCATCCTCGTCGGACTGCTGGCTCGCGGGCACATCCTTCTCGAGGGTGTCCCCGGTGTCGCCAAGACGCTCGCGGTCGAGACGTTCGCCAAGGTCATCGGCGGCAGCTTCTCCCGAGTTCAGTTCACGCCGGATCTCGTGCCCACCGACCTCCTGGGAACCCGCATCTATCGGCAGGGTCGCGAAGAGTTCGACACCGAGCTCGGCCCCGTCGTCGCGAACTTCCTCCTCGCCGACGAGATCAACCGCGCGCCTGCAAAGGTCCAGTCGGCGCTCCTCGAGGTCATGGCCGAGCGGCACGTCTCGATCGGTGGCACCACCTACCCGATGCCGAGTCCGTTCCTCGTCATGGCGACGCAGAACCCCATCGAGAACGAGGGCGTCTATCCGCTGCCGGAGGCGCAGCGCGATCGCTTCCTGTTCAAGATCCTCGTCGACTACCCGTCGGTCGAGGAGGAGCGCGAGATCGTCTACCGGATGGGCAATGTCCCACCGAGTGCGTCGCAGATCCTCGATCCGGAGACGACGATCCGGCTGCAGGAGACCGCGGCCAACGTGTTCGTCCACCACGCGCTCGTCGACTACGTCGTCCGTGTCATCAACGCGACCCGACGTCCCGCTGAGCTCGGCCTCCACGATGTCGACTCCTGGTTGTCCTACGGAGCCTCGCCGCGCGCGACGCTCGGCATCGTCGCAGCTGCGCGCGCGCTGGCACTGGTCCGCGGCCGTGACTACGTGATCCCCGCCGACATTGTCGAGCTGATCCCCGACGTCCTGCGTCACCGTCTGGTGCTGAGCTACGACGCTCTCGCCGACGAGGTCACCGCCGATCAGATCATCAACCGCATCCTGCAGACCATCGGACTGCCGCAGGTGGGTACCCAGCCGGTGCAGCAGCAGGGGCCGCCGGTCCAGGCAGTGCCCGGTCAGCCGATGCCGGGTCAGCCCGCAGGGCCCCAGGCCCCGGGCGTGAACGGTGCACCCGGTCAGAACCCGCAGCAGCCGCAACAGGTACAGCCGGTGAACGGGGCGCAGGGCCGCTACCCGGCGGGACCGGCCAACCAGACGTCAGCGCGGTATGGCGGCTAACAGCACACTGCCATCGCTCGAATCAGGCCTGCTCGACGAACCTCAGCTCTCGGCAGCGCTGAAGTCGCTCGAACTGACGGTGCGCCGCAAGCTCGACGGCGTGCTGCAGGGCGAACACCAGGGACTGATTCCGGGACCGGGCTCCGAACCCGGAGAAGCACGGCCCTACCAGCCCGGCGACGACATCCGGCGGATGGAGTGGTCGGTCACCGCGCGCACGACCCAACCTCACGTCCGTCAGATGATCGCCGACCGTGAGCTGGAGACCTGGCTCGTCGTCGACGCATCCGCGAGCCTCGACTTCGGCACCGTCGCCCACACGAAACGAGAACTCGCGGTGGCGGCGTCGTCGGCCATCGTGCATCTCACCTCGGGTGGCGGTAATCGCCACGGGGCGGTGGTCTGTACCGGCGACAAGATCGTCCGCGTACCCGCCCACGCCGGGCGTGCCCACGATCTGAGCCTGCTGAAGACGATCGCGACCACCCGTCGCGCAGCACCCGGCGTGCGTGGCGATCTGAAGGCCGGGCTCGAAGCGTTGCGTCGACCGCAGCGCCGCCGTGGCCTTGCGGTCGTGATCAGCGACTTCCTCGGTCCGATCGACTGGGAACGTTCGTTGCGCGCCATCGGCGCGCATCACGAACTCCTGGCGATCGAGGTCCTCGATCCCCGCGATCTCGAGTTGCCACCCATCGGTGACGTCACACTCGCCGACGCCGAGTCCGGCGAGATCAGACAGGTCACGATCACCGAGTCGCTGCGACGCGACTTCGCCGACGCCGCCCGAGCTCACCAGCAGAAGGTGCATCGCACCATCCGTGGCTGTGGCGGACCCGTGTTGTCGCTGCGTACCGATCGGGACTGGATCAACGACATGGTCAAGTTCGTGGGGCGTCGTCGCCGCGGACTCGCCGCCGGGGTGGGGTGAGGACGACAGTGTTCTCGCACCCCTGGTGGTTGCTCGCGCTCGTCCTCGTCGCCGCTCTCGGCGCAGGCTACTGGTACATGCTCCGCATGCGGCGTCAGCGGGCGTTGCAGTTCGCCAACACCGAGATGCTCGACCGCATCGTGCCCGCAGAGCCGCGGTGGAAGCGTTGGCTGCGCCACGCACCTATGGTCGCGCTGCTCCTGGCGTTGGTGCTGCTCGTCGTCGCAGTCGCCGGACCGCAGGCCAACCGCAAGATCCCGCGGAACAAGGCGACGGTGATCCTGGTGATGGACGTGTCGCGCTCGATGAACTCCACCGACGTCGCACCGTCGAGAATCAAGGCGGCACAGGCGGCGGCGAAACAGTTTGCCGACAACCTCACCGACGGCATCAACCTCGGACTGATCTCCTTCGCGGGTACGGCGTCGACCCTGGTGACCCCGACGCCCAACCACGATGCCACCAAGCAGGCGGTCGACAAGTTGCAGCTCGCCGACAAGACGGCGACCGGTGAGGGAATCTTCGCCGCTCTGCAGCAGATCCAGACGCTCAACGCGGTGCTCGGCGGAGACGAGGGCGCGCCACCCGCGCGCATCGTGCTGCTCTCCGACGGTAAAGAGACCGTGCCAGACGACCCGGACGATCCGCGCGGAGCCTTCACCGCCGCCCGCAAGGCGAAAGAGGAGAAGATCCCGGTGTCCACGATCTCGTTCGGTACCTCGACAGGAACCGTCGATCTCGAGGGCGATCAGGTTCCGGTTCCCGTCGACGACGAGTCGCTGCGCAAGATCGCCAACCTCAGCGGTGGCCGGTTCTTCACGGCGTCGAGTCTCGATGAGCTGAACAAGGTCTACAGCACCCTGCAGGAGGAGATCGGCTACGAGTACCGCAAGGGTGACGATTCGTGGCCCTGGCTGCTCGCCGGCACGATTTTCGTCATCCTCGCCGCGGGTGGGGCGATGCTCATCAACCAGCGATTACCCTGATCGGCGCCGAGCATCCCGGCATCGACCCTGCCGACGGCACACGTACCCGCAACGGATAGGTTTGTTACCCATGTCGCAGAGCAATGAATCTCCCAGCCGTGTCTCGCGTTCGGTTCTCGTGACCGGCGGCAACCGCGGCATCGGTCTCGCGGTTGCTCGTCGTCTCTCCGCGGACGGCCACAAGGTTGCGGTCACCCACCGTGGCTCCGGCGCTCCCGAGGGGCTGTTCGGCGTCACGTGCGACGTCACCGACACCGCGTCCGTCGACGCCGCGTTCAAAGAGGTCGCCGAGCACCAGGGTCCGGTCGAGGTGGTCGTGTCGAATGCGGGCATCACCGCAGACACTCTCTTGATGCGGATGAGCGTCGACAGCTTCGAGGACGTCGTCGATGCCAACCTGACGGGCGCATTCCGCGTGACCAAGGCCGCGACGCGCGACATGCTGCGCAAGCGGTGGGGTCGATTCATCTACCTCGGTTCGGTCGTTGCGCTGATGGGTACCCCGGGGCAGGCCAACTACGCGGCGTCGAAGGCCGGATTGGTTGGCCTCGCCCGCTCGGTCACACGCGAGCTCGGCGGACGCAACATCACCGCGAATGTCGTCGCGCCCGGCCTCATCGATACCGACATGACCCGGTCGCTGCCCGAGGAGTACACCAAGACAGCCGTCGACCAGGCGATCCCCGCCAAGCGCATGGGACAGCCAGAAGAAGTCGCCGCTGTGGTCAGCTTCCTCGCGTCCGACGACTCGGCCTATGTCACCGGAAACGTCATCAACGTCGACGGCGGCCTCGGTATGGGCCACTAGCCGTATCAGCCGCACACCCCCAGCCGCACACCGACAGACACCATCCACAGACACGCCTACCCGCAGAGGAGCCCAGCACTGTGAGCGGAATCCTGGACGGAAAGACCGTCCTCATCACCGGCATCATCACCGACGCGTCGATCGCGTTCAGCACGGCAAAGGTCGCGCAGGAGCAGGGTGCGAAGGTGATCATCACCGGCATCCCCGAACGACTGCGGCTGATCGACCGCATCGCCAAGCGACTTCCGCAGGAGGTGCCGCCCGCGATTCCGCTCGACGTCACCGACGAGCAGAGCCTCGGCGAGCTCGCCGACAAGGTGCGCGAACTCGCGCCTGAGGGTGTCGACGGCCTCGTCCACTCGATCGCGTTCGCGCCGAAGACGCTGATGGGCCCCGACGCCGTGCCCTTCCTCGACGGTCCTGGTCCCGACGTCGCGAAGTCGTTCGAGATCTCGGCATGGAGTTACGCCTCGCTCGCTCGCGCGGCGCTGCCCGTGATGAACGAGGGCGGATCGATCGTCGGCATGGACTTCGACCCGCGCACGGCACTGCCGGACTACAACTGGATGGGCGTGGCCAAGGCCGCACTCGAGTCGGTCAACCGCTACGTGGCACGCGAAGTGGGTTACGCGAAGAAGATCCGCTCGAACCTCGTCGCCGCGGGTCCGATCAAAACCCTTGCAGCCAAGGCTATTTCGGGTACGGCAACCGACGATGCCAAGAAGCTCACCATGCTCAACACCTACTGGGACGGCGCGTCGCCCATCGGTTGGGACGTCAACGACCCGGTCGTGGTCGGCAAGAGCGTGTGCACCCTGCTCAGCGACTGGCTGCCCGGCACTACCGGCTCGATCGTGTACGTCGACGGCGGAGCCAGCCACAACACCTGGTTCCCGGAGAACTTCCTCAGCGAGTGACATCGCAGAGCTCGAGCACGCAGAACAGCACGGCATTCGACGCCGTGCTGTTCCTCTCGTTCGGCGGACCCAACGGGCCCGACGAGGTGATGCCGTTTCTCGAGAACGTCACGCGCGGTCGAGGCATCCCGCGCGAGCGACTGGAGGCCGTCGCCGAGCACTATCACCACTTTGGTGGGGTGTCGCCGATCAACCGGCTCAATCTCGACATGATCGAGTCGTTGCGTGCCGAGCTCGCGCGACGGGGGCGCGACCTTCCGGTCTACTTCGGAAACCGCAACTGGGAGCCGATGGTCGAGGACACCGTCGAGCAGATGTACGCCGACGGTCACCGGCGTGTGCTCGTGTTCCCGACCTCCGCCTGGGGTGGCTACTCGGGATGCCGCCAGTACCACGAGGACATCGCCCGTGCCCTCGACGCTCTCGCCGAACGCGTCGCCGATTCCGCCGACGACCCGTTGTTGCTCCGCAAACTTCCGCAGTACTGGGCCGAGCCTTCTTTCGTCGACGCCGGCGCAGATGCCGTGCGACGCGCTGTGTCTGCGCTGCCCGCTTCGGATACGCCGGCTCATCTCGTCTTCACCGCGCACTCCGTACCGATGACTGCCGACGCGGCGTCGGGGCCGGTCGACGAGACCGCCGAACGCACCGGCGACACCACGAACGGCGAGGGTATCGCGGCCGGCGGTGGTCGGCTGTACTCACGGCAGGTGCGCGCGGCGTCGAACGCCGTGGCCGAGGCGGTCGGGGGCCCTGCACCGTCAGATGTCGATCAGGTCTGGCAGTCGAGGTCGGGCCCACCGCAGATCCCGTGGCTCGAGCCCGACATCTGCGACCACCTCGAATCTCTCTCCGCGGCAGGCATATCCAGAGTGGTGGTGAGTCCCATTGGATTCATCTCCGACCACCTCGAGGTGGTGTGGGACCTCGACAACGAGGCCGCGGAAGTCGCCGAGAAACTCGGGATGGAATACGTGCGTGCCGACAGCGTGGGCACCGATCCACGCTTCATCACGCTGATCGCCGATCTCATCGACCGGTATGCCGACGGCGGCGGTGATCTGCGGGCTCTCGGGTGCGCCGACAATGGCGCGACGTGCCGCCCGAACTGTTGCGTCCCCGCGCGCCGACCGCAGCGCGCTTAGCGATCAGGGCGAGACGGCCACGAGTCGCTGAGTTCAGGGGATCGTCGGCACGTATTCCGAGATCACCCGGTTCACCGCTGCGCCGCGTGCGGCGCGGGCAAGCGAGACCAGTCGACGCAATTCGCCGTCGCCGGAGAGCAATTCGTTCGACGTTGCGCCGAACGTGACGTCACCTCGACCGGCGACGGTGACGATGGCCTCGATCTGCGCGGCCGTATCGATCACTCTGCTGGCGCGGGCGTCGTCGTGGGGCGGGAGGTCGACCTGATTGCGCAGCGTCAGCGCGCGGACGGAGCCACGGAGATCGGCGGGCGGGTTGCCTGCACGCGATCCGACTCTGGTCGCCAGGGCTGCTGCCTCCGAGACCGATTGCCGCAGTTGATATTCCACTTCTCCGACGGGCGCGGACGGATCTGCGGGCAGCGGTCCGGCGTAGCGGTGGACAGACCAGCGGCAGACGTCGGCGTCGAGGTGGGGGACGAGCGCAAGGGGACCGGCGCGCTCTCCGATCTCATCGTCGACCAGCAACACTTCACCCGCTGCGAAAGACGCAGACGTGGCAGGTCCCGGGGGCAGGCCGTGCGGGTCGCCCGCCGACGGCAGGCGCACCGACATCGCCGTGGCATCACGGAGGAGAGCGAGGAGTCCGAGAACGCCGTCGTCGCCGACGCGTGGGTGGTCGGTGTGGTCATCGACCACATGGCGGTCGGCGAAGATCGCAAGCGTGTCGGCCACATCGTCGGGTGAGCATCGGCCCGCCAGCCACGCCGCGGCCCAGCCACCGAGCGCGCATGCGGGCCACGCTCGCGTCACGGTGTGGTCGGTACTGGTCACGAGGAATCACGATACCGATGGCTGCTCACGCGCGCTGCGCGCACCGACCCCACGCGCGTAGCGCGCATCGACTCCGACACGTCCGCGGCATGCCCGGCGTGGCGACACGTGGCGGGTCCGGTCTGCCCCTAGCGTGTCCGGGATGAGCGACGATCGATATGGACGAGACGTGCTGGCGACGCCGCGGCGGGCCAAGCCGCGACCACCCGAGGTGGCGGCCCAACGTGACCTGGTTGTCGAGGATGCCGCAACCGGCTTCTGCGGTGCCGTCATCGGACTGGAGAAGAGCTACTCCGGCGATCTCGTGCGACTCGAGGATCGTCACGGACAGTCGCGCGTGTTCCTGATGCTGCCGGGTGCGTTTCTCATCGACGGCAAACCGGTGACGCTCGTGCGCCCACGGACCCGCGGGCCGCAGGCCCCGTCACGCACCGCGTCCGGATCGCGGGCGCTGCCGCAACAACGTGCGCGGCAAGCCAGGGCGAGTCGACTCTTCGTCGAGGGTGTTCACGACGCCACGCTCATCGAGCGTGTATGGGGCGCCGACCTCCGCGCCGAAGGCGTCGTCGTGGAGAGCCTCGACGGACTCGACAATCTCGAAACCGCGCTGTCGGAGTTCGGGCCGGCACCGCATCGACGCGTCGGTGTCCTCGTCGACCACCTCGTCGCTGGCTCCAAAGAAGAACGGCTGACGGCAGAAGTCGGTGACAACGTGCTGGTGTGCGGACATCCCTACATCGACGTCTGGCAGGCGGTGAAACCGTCGTCGGTACGCATCGCCGCGTGGCCCGATGTCCCGCGCGGCGAAGACTGGAAAACCGGCATCTGCGCCCGCCTGCGGTGGGGAACTCCGCAGGATGGTTGGCGTCGAGTCCTGGCCGGCGTCAACGACTTTCGCGATCTCGAGGTCCCGTTGCTGCGGTCGGTGGAAGAGCTGATCGACTTCGTGACACTCGCGCCTGACGACGACTGATCGGACTACGCAGTTCTGCTCGACGTCCGGTTTGTCGGATTCGTTCTGGCACAATGAATATATGAGCGCACTGATCTGGCTTGCCGCCGCGGTCGTGCTGCTGATCGGAGAGATCTTCAGTGGCGATCTCGTCCTTCTCATGCTCGGCGGCGGGGCTCTTGCGACCGCGGGAGTCGACGCCGCGTTCGACCCGCCGATATGGGTCGACGGCGTGGTCTTCGCCGTGGTGTCGATCCTCCTCGTGGCTCTGGTACGGCCGATTGCCAAGCGCCACATGTTGAGTCGCCCACGGGTGCTGACCAATACCGAGGCGCTCGAGGGCAAGCGCGGCGTCGTGACCGAGCAGGTCGACGGCAGCGACGGCCGGGTCAAGATCGGCGGCGAGATCTGGTCGGCGCGCTCGATGGATCCGGCCGAGACCATCGAGCCGGGCGAGCACGTGACAATCGTGCAGATCGACGGCGCGACCGCCGTCGTCTGGAGAGGGTGAGTTCCATGGAATACATTGGCCTGGCTGTAGTGATCCTCCTGGTTCTCTTCGTCGTGGTGGTCCTCGCGAAATCGGTGGCGCTCATCCCGCAGGCCGAAGCAGCGGTGATCGAGCGGCTCGGTCGCTACACGCGGACCGTCTCAGGTCAGCTGACGCTCCTGCTGCCGTTCATCGACCGGATCCGAGCACGGGTCGACATCCGTGAACGTGTCGTGTCGTTTCCTCCGCAGCCGGTGATCACCGAGGACAACCTGACCCTCTCCATCGACACGGTCGTGTACTTCCAGGTCACCAATCCCCGCTCGGCGGTGTATGAAATCGATGACTACATCGCGGGTGTCGAGCAGCTGACCATCACCACGTTGCGCAACGTCGTCGGCGGCATGACGTTGGAGGAGACGCTGACCTCGCGCGACTCGATCAACGGGCAGTTGCGCGGGGTTCTCGACGAGGCGACCGGCAGGTGGGGTCTGCGGGTGGCCCGTGTCGAGCTGAAGTCGATCATGCCGCCACCGTCGATCCAGGAGTCGATGGAGAAGCAGATGAAGGCCGACCGGGAGAAGCGCGCGACAATCCTCGCGGCAGAGGGCCAGCGCGAGTCGGCGATCAAGACGGCAGAGGGCAACAAGCAGAGCCAGATCCTCGCGGCGGAAGGCGCCAAGCAAGCGGCGATCCTCGGCGCCGAGGCTGATCGCCAGTCGCGCATTCTGCGTGCCCAGGGCGATCGCGCGGCGGTCTACCTGCAGGCGCAGGGCGAGGCGAAGGCCATCGAGAAGACTTTCGCGGCGGTGAAGTCGAGCAAGCCGACGCCCGAGGTTCTCGCCTATCAATATCTGCAGCAGATTCCGGAGATGGCCAAGGGCGAGGCGAACAAGGTCTGGGTGCTGCCCACCGATTTCGGGTCGGCGCTGCAGGGATTCGCTCGGTCATTCGCTCAGCAGGGCGATGACGGCGTGTTCCGGTACGAGCCCAACCATGACGAATCGGCCCCGGAGGTCGACGACGCCGAGACCGAGGACTGGTTCTCCCTCGCATCAGACCCCAAGGTCGCGCAGGCGGTTGCGGAGGCCGAGGCCGTTGCGCGTACGCCCGTCGCCCCCGAGGTGAGCACACGGCCCGCGCGATCGTCGCTGCCCTACGCCGCCGCGCAACCCGCCGCGGGCGAGTTGGCCGACGCCGCGTCTCCTGCAGCGCAGGCAGACGACGACGCGTCGCGCACCGAGTGAGGTCTACGCAGCTGTCGACTGCTCGCGTACCGGTAGTCGGACGTCGACGATCAGCCCGATGACGCCGACGGCGAAGAACGTGGCGCTCAAGAGCATCAGCATCGGATTGCGTTCGCCGGTCAGGGCGTTGCCGAGCAGGACCACCGCGACGGTGCCCGGCGCCGAGGCGACGATCGTTGCGACCAGATAGGGGAGCAGTCGCACCGACGAGAGTCCGGCGCACCAGTTCAGCAGCCAGAACGGACAGATCGGGATCAACCGCAACGATCCGATCGCCAACCACCCGCGCGCAGCAAGCCTCCTGTCGATCGTCATGACGACCGGACGGCGTAGGAACGGCGTGACCCGGTCACGCCCTGCCCACCGCGCGAGGAGAAATCCGAGCGTGGCGGCCACCGCCGTCGCGACCAGTGCACCGGCAAGACCCACGACTGGTCCGAACAGCACGCCCGCGGACACCGTGAACACGGTCCGGGGGATGGGAAACACGGTCAGCAGCGCGTACGCGAGGAAGAAGACCCAGACGAACCCTGGCCCCAGGTCTTGGCCCCAACTACGCACACTTGCGACCGTCGGGACGGGGACCAGGTACGACACCAACAGGACAATGCAGCCCGCGACGAATGCGATGACCGCGTTTCGGATGACCCGTCTGCGTGCCACACGGTCCCCGACCTGACGTGGAGGCGTCGGGGTCGCGGTCTCGGAAGGCACCGGGTAACTCTACTCGTCATCTCATGTGCGAACTGCTTCCGTGGAGCACTTACTCGACCGAGCGAACGATCGGCTAAGGTTCGGTTACGCGCCCAACAGGAGCATCACGGAGGTTAGCCAGACCACATGAATGATCAGCCTGTGCAGTCAGACCTTGCAGCACTCGACGAGGCCTACCAACGGTGGTCGGAGTCGGCGGCTGCAGTACTAGCCAAGTCGCGGCGGGTTGACGTCGCCGACCTTCCCGATGCTCCAGAAGCCCTGCTGTCGACCTCGACGGCCGATGGCCTCACGGTTCGGCCGCTCTACACCCGCAAGGACGAAACCCCCGAGCCCGGCCTGCCTGGGGCGTTTCCCTACGTTCGTGGTGCGGATCCCGCGCGCGACGTGACGGCCGGGTGGCGAGTCACCGAGCGGTTCGGCGACGATCCGGCCGTCGGCGCGGCGGCGGTCAACACCGAGATCCTCGAGGCCATGAACAACGGCACCAGCGGCCTGTGGATCGCGGTCGGTGGGGCAGTGTCGGCTGACGACCTCGCCACGGTGCTCGACGGCGTCTACCTCGATCTCGCGCCGGTGACACTCGACGTCGGGGAAAACGGGATCGCTGCGGCAGAGGCGTTCGCCGCGATCCGTGCAGGTGCGCCCGAGCCACCTGTGACCATTGCGCCCACAGTTGGCACGACCCATTCGCTGGGACTCTCGCCGCTGACGGCGGCATTCAGCGGCCGACCGACCGTCGACGCCGCAGAGGCGACTGCGCTAGCCGTCGCGAATCCCGATCCCGCCCTACGGACGTTCCGCGTCGACGGTGCCGACTTCGCGACCGCCGGTGCCGACAACGGGCTCGAGATCGCGCTCGTCGTGGGCGCGGCCCTCACACATCTGCGTGATCTCACCGACGCCGGGTTGTCTCCGGCGCAGGCGTTGACCCAGGTGTCGTTCGGTGTGTCGGTCGACGATGACCAGTTCGCATCCATCGCGAAACTGCGTGCGCTGCGCAAGATCTGGGCGCGTGTCGCCGGTGTCCTCGACGCGCCGGAGGTCGGTGGTGCGCTCACCCACGCGGTCACCGCGCTCTCGATGTACTCGCAGCGAGACCCCTGGGTGAACATGCTGCGCAGCACGGTTGCTGCTTTCGGTGCGGGTGTCGGCGGAGCCAACCAGGTGAGCGTCCTGCCCTACGATGCCGCGCTGCCGGCGTCGAAGCGCACGTCGGGGCCGACGTTCACCCGACGCATCGCCCGCAACACCCAGCTGCTACTCCTCGAGGAATCCAACGTCGGCCGCGTCCTCGACCCCGCAGGCGGTTCGTGGTTTGTCGAAAGCCTCACCGACGACCTCGCATCCAACGCGTGGGCGGTCTTCACCGACATCGAGGCCGCCGGTGGCTACCGGGCCGCGCTCTCGTCGGGGTGGGTCGCCGACCGTATCGGCGAATCGCTGGCTCGACGCGACGTCGAGGTGGCGCATCGTCGTAAGCCGGTCACCGGGGTCAGTGAATTCCCCAACCTCGACGAGAAGCCGCTCGGCCAGGACACTGCCGACACGACCGGCCTCGCTACCGGAGGTCCGCGGCTCGCACGGGTCGGGCGCGCATTCGAGGCATTGCGCGATCGATCCGACGCCGTCCTCGCCGATACCGGACGACGCCCGACGGTACTGCTGCTGCCGCTCGGGAGCGTCGCAGAACACAACGGACGTACCACTTTCGTGGCGAATCTCCTTGCCGCAGGCGGAATCGCGGTCATCAACCCCGGACCGGTGACCGCCGACGACATCGCCGACCTCGCAACCGCGGCCGACACCCCGATTGCGGTCATCTGCGGAACTAAACAGCGATACGCCGACGACGGGCCCGCCGCGCTGGCGGCGGCACGTGCGGCCGGACTCGGCACCGTGCTCCTCGCCGGACCCGAAAGAGAATGGCCTGCAACGGAATCCGACGGTCAGGCGAAGCCCGACGGCTCGCTGCGTGTCGGCATCGACGCGGTCGCCACCCTGCAGGATCTTTTTGACACGCTGACCACATCGACCCCGGTCGGGGCGGATACCTCGGGAGCCTCGGCATGACTGATACGCACCAGGCGGGCACACAGCAGACGGGAACGATCGGGAGTTTCGCCGACGTCGACCTCGACGGCGCAGGCGATTTCGCCGCCACCGCAGCATCGTCGGATGCCGCCGACGCGATCGATGCGCTCGCCTCGGCGAACGGCTATTCGACCGAGCAGGTCGTCTGGAGCACACCCGAGCAGATCGACGTCAAGCCCATCTACACGCGCGCCGACCGTGACGCCGTCACCCGCGACGCCGAGCACCCCTATCCGCTCGACTCGATCCCCGGCGCCGCCCCCTTCATCCGCGGTCCATACCCGACGATGTATGTGAACCAGCCGTGGACAATTCGTCAGTACGCGGGCTTCTCGACGGCTGCGGAGTCGAACGCCTTCTACCGACGCAATCTGGCGGCCGGGCAGAAGGGCCTGTCGGTCGCCTTCGATCTCGCAACCCACCGCGGCTACGACTCCGACCATCCGCGCGTCGCAGGTGACGTCGGTATGGCGGGCGTCGCGATCGACTCGATCCTCGACATGCGTCAGCTCTTCGACGGTATCGACCTGGGCGCCGTCTCGGTGTCGATGACGATGAACGGCGCCGTGTTGCCCATCCTGGCGTTGTATGTCGTTGCCGCCGAAGAGCAGGGCGTGCCGCCCGAGAAGCTGGCCGGGACCATCCAGAACGACATACTCAAAGAGTTCATGGTCCGCAACACCTACATCTATCCGCCCAAGCCCTCCATGCGGATCATCTCCGACATCTTTGCCTACACCAGCGCGAAGATGCCGAAGTTCAACTCGATATCGATCTCCGGCTATCACATCCAGGAGGCCGGAGCGACCGCCGATCTCGAGCTGGCCTACACGCTCGCCGACGGCGTCGAGTACATCCGCGCCGGTATTGAGGCGGGCCTCGACATCGACAAGTTCGCCCCCCGACTTTCCTTCTTCTGGGGTATCGGCATGAACTTCTTCATGGAGGTCGCCAAGCTCCGTGCCGCACGGCTGCTGTGGAGTGAACTGGTCGCACAGTTCAGCCCGAAGAACCCGAAATCGCTGTCGCTGCGCACACATTCGCAGACGTCCGGATGGTCACTGACGGCGCAGGACGTCTTCAACAACGTGGCACGCACCTGCGTCGAGGCAATGGCTGCGACGCAGGGGCACACGCAGTCGCTGCACACCAACGCGCTCGATGAGGCCATCGCTCTGCCGACCGACTTCTCGGCAAGAATCGCCCGCAACACGCAGCTACTGCTCCAACAGGAGTCGGGCACCACGCGTCCCATCGATCCGTGGGCGGGGTCGAACTACGTCGAGTGGCTCACCGCGCAACTCGCCGAGAAGGCTCGTCGCCACATTGCGGAGGTCGAGGAGACCGGCGGCATGACGCAGGCCATCAACGAGGGTTTGCCGAAACTCCGCATCGAGGAGGCTGCCGCCCGCACCCAGGCGCGCATCGACTCGGGCCAGCAACCACTCATCGGCGTGAACAAGTACCGAGTCGACGACGACGAAGAGATCGAGGTTCTCAAGGTCGAGAACTCCAAGGTGCGGGCCGAACAACTCGAGAAGCTCGAAAGGCTTCGGGCACAACGTGATCAGGCGGCCGTCGATGCGGCACTGGCCGATCTCACCCGCGCCGCCGCGTCGACCGACACCTCGGGTGGCCTGGACAACAACCTGATGGCGCTTGCGATCGAGGCGGCACGTCATCAGGCGACAGTCGGCGAGATCTCGGCCGCGCTGGAAAAGGTCTATGGTCGCCACCAGGCGCAGATCAAGACCATCAGCGGGGTGTACCGGCATGAGGCAGGCGACGTGAGCAACATCGACGCGGCGACCGACATCGTTCGACGTTTCGCGGAGGCGGAGGGTCGACGACCCCGCGTGCTCGTGGCGAAAATGGGTCAGGACGGCCACGATCGCGGCCAGAAGGTGATCGCGACCGCATTCGCCGACCTCGGATTCGACGTCGACGTCGGCCCACTGTTCGCCACGCCGGAGGAGGTCGCCGCGCAGGCGGCCGACAACGACGTCCACGTCGTCGGGGTGTCATCGTTGGCAGCCGGTCACCTCACGCTGGTACCGGCACTGCGTCAGGCGCTGGCTGACGTCGGCCGCGAGGACATCATGATCGTCGTCGGCGGCGTCATCCCACCGGGTGATTTCGACGAGCTCTACGAGGCAGGCGCCGCGGCGATCTTCCCGCCCGGCAGCGTGATCGCCGATTCCGCCGTCGAGTTGATCTCCAAGCTCGCAGACAGTCTCGAGATCGAGTTGCCAGAGGTGGCTGCCGGTTAATGGGTGTGCAACGTCGGGTTGATGTTCAGGCGCTGACCGACGGTGTGCTCGGTGATCGCCGCGCCGATCTCGCGAGGGCGATCACCCTGGTCGAGTCGACGCGACCGGATCACCGTGCGGCGGCTCAGGAGTTGCTGTTGGCGCTCACCCCGCATGCCGGAAAGTCGTTTCGCGTGGGGATCACCGGCGTGCCCGGCGTCGGCAAGTCGACGACGATCGAAGCGCTCGGGATGCATCTGATCGAGCAGGGTCACCGCGTGGCGGTGCTGGCTGTCGACCCGTCGTCGACGCGCACGGGTGGTTCGATACTCGGCGACAAGACACGCATGGGCACCCTGGCCGTGCATCCCGACGCCTACATCCGGCCGTCTCCGACGTCGGGCACGCTCGGTGGCGTCGCGAAGGCAACCCGCGAGAGCATCGTGCTCGTCGAGGCCGCCGGGTTCGACGTGGTGCTCGTCGAAACGGTTGGCGTCGGTCAGTCGGAGGTGACCGTCGCCAACATGGTCGACACGTTCACGTTCCTCACCCTCGCGCGGACCGGCGATTCACTGCAGGGCATCAAAAAGGGTGTGCTCGAGCTTGCCGACGTCATCGTCGTGAACAAGGCAGACGGCTCGCATCTCACCGAGGCCAAAGGTGCTGCGCGCGAACTGAAGAATGCGCTGAAGCTGATCTATCCACACGACGCGCTGTGGGTGCCGCCCGTCCTGACGATGAGCGCGCTCGAGAACACCGGCGTCGACGACTTCTGGCGGGCCGTCGAGCGCCATCATTCCGTGCTGGTCGACGCAGGCGAGTTCGACGCCAGGCGCAGCCGCCAGCAGATCGACTGGACATGGACGATGGTGCGCGACGAGTTGCTCAGCCGTCTGGCCGCCAGCCCCGAGGTCGCCGGGATCCGCGGCGACGTCGAAGCGCGTGTCGGCTCCGGCGACCTGACGCCTGCCCTGGCTGCCCAGGAAATCCTCGCCTCCTTCGATCGTCGGTGACCGACGGGGCACCGACCGTGAGACCCCGATGGCCTGCTAGGTTGCTTAGGGTCGCCTAATGTCGGGCGCCGTGTCTGTAAGGAAGGCGGTCTCATGCGTTCTCTGGCCAGGATCCCGCGGCGTCGTTTCGCCGTGATGCTTGGGTCGGTGGTATCGATACTCCTGGCGGTGGTGATCGGGTTGGTGCCCACACTCACCGCGACTCCCGCCGCGGCAGCGCCCGCCAAGGCAGGCACCGTACTCAGCGCTGAAGACATCACGGACAGGCCCGACGCGAAAGTGGCGGGAGCGGGCAAAGTCGTTGCCGTTACCTACCTTTCGCCGCAGAGTGACGGCACGCTCGTGCCCGTGCGTGCCACGATCATGATTCCCGCCGTCGCCGCACCGAAGGATGGCTATCGCGTACTGGCTTACGGTCATGGCACCGCGGGGCTCGGCGACGACTGCACCGTCACCGATCGCATGGGGCATCAGGGGCGCTACGACTCCTGGCTTGGTCCGTGGCTCAAGAAGGGCTACGTCATCGCGGCGACCGAGTACGCAGGTATCGGCGGCCCCGGCGTGCACGCCTACCTCGACGGCGACGTCGCCGGGAAGAACATCCTCGATTCCGTTCGCGCGGCGCGTGTGGTGACCCCACAGTTCGCCGGCGCGCAGACGTCGAAGGGCTTTGTGTCCACGGGCGGTTCGCAGGGTGGACACGCTGCGCTGTGGGCCGGTCACCTCACGCCGTCGTACGCGCCCGAGCTGACCAATGTCGGTGTCGCCGCGACCTCACCGCCCGTCGACATCGCCGACTACTTCTCGGCGATCCGACCGGGCGTTCCCCCGGTCGAGGTGCCTGACTACGTCACCTACTTCTCGTATGTGCTCGCAGGACTCAAGGTCGCGCGTCCCGATGTGGACGTCGATTCGTACCTGACCCCGCGGGGGCGCAAGGTTGTGAAGGATGCCCAGACGCTGTGCTACCCGAATCAGGGTCGCGCGACAAAGGGCATGACCGTCGGGCAACTCGTTGCGAAGCCATTCAACGAGGGGCCGCTGATCCCGGCTTTGCGTTCGGTGACCTACGTGCCCGAAAAGGGTTACCCCGCACCGATTCTGCTCCAGCAGGGCGCACTCGATCCGGTGGCGTTCGCGCCACTGACGACGCAGTGGGTCGATCGCGCGAAGGCCAACGGCGTCGATGTCGATCTTCGCACCTACCAGGCGGGCCACGGCGTCGGCGTCTACGCCGAGACCAACGCGCTGGCCTGGTCTGAAAAGCAACGCTGGCCGACGGCCTGATACCACAAGAACTGCGTCCCGCTCACCGATTGCTCGGTGAGCGGGACGCAGTCGTTATGGGGTGTTCTCCCTGGAACTGGCGCCGTGAGAACTTGGCTGACTCAGAACTTGGCAGCCACGGGGTCGAGAGTGTTGATCACGAATCCGACCGACGGTGCGCTGGGCACGCTGAAGGCGGGCTGCGTCTTGTCGTCGAGGAACACCACGGTGCCCTTCTTGACCGCGGGGAGCGACGACCAACCCGGAACGCGTTCTGCGACAGCAGGGTCGCCGCCCGGCGTGTAGACCACGAGTAGATCCGAGTCGAGCAGGTCGATTCGCTCGGCAGAGATCAGTGAGCGCGTCGAACCCTCCTTGTGCTCGGCGGCGACCTTCGGGTTCAGGGTGAATCCGAGCTGGGCGATCAGCCCTGCGGCGGCGTCGTCGGTGGTGTTGATAGCGCCGACCTGACCGGTCGGGCCAACCTGTGCGAAGGTGAACGTCTTGCCAACGGCCGCAGGGTACTTTGCCTTGAAGTCAGCGATCTTCTTGTTCGTCGAGTCGACGAGTTCGGATGCCTGCTGCTGCTTGCCGAAGATCTGCCCGGTGGTGGTGGTGATCTTCTCCCAGGTGTCGACCGTCGCACCCTTGGTCAGGACGGGAATGGTCGGTGCGATCTCGGACAGCTTGTCGTAGCGACTCTTGTCGCCGACGTAGCCCGCCAGGATCAGATCCGGCTGGTACTTGGCAATCTCGCCGACGCTGACCTGCGAGATGTCTGCGACCTGCACCACCTCGGAGTCGTGCTTCGGAGTCCACTCGAAGCTCGGGGTGCCCTGCGGAACGAACTCAGCGGTGATCGGGATATTCAGCGCCGCAAGGGTGTCGGTCCAGTCGGTGAGCAAGCTGACGACCTTGGTCGGCTTCTTGTCGATCTTGGTGCTGCCGTACTCGTGGTCGATCGTCACGGGGGCGAACGATTCCGAGGACGACGACGATGCGTCGTCTTCTGAGGACGAGCAAGCGGCCAGGAAACCGATGAGTCCTGCTGTCAGCAGAACCGCGAGTGCCCGCGTCGCGCGCGTTTTCTTCACTTCAATCCAATCGTCGGTGTCGGTTATGTCAGTTTCGGACGGTACATCGCACATCACATGTCCAACGTCGCACCTCCGTCGACACGAAGGTCGTGCATGGTGATGTGGCGTGCGGCGCTCGACGCGAGGAACACCACTGTCGAGGCGACATCTTCGGGACTTGCTATGCGTCCCAACGGTATTCCGAGTCGATACGCGTCCGGATCTCCGGCCAGTACCCGGTCTCGATCAGCGTCGTCGGTCCACATGCCCCGCAGCATCGGCGTGTCGGTGGAACCGGGGGAGACGATGTTGACGCGGACACCGTATGGCGCGACCCGGAGTCCGAGGCTGCGTGCGTACGACGTCGCGGCGGCTTTCGATGCGGCGTATGCCGCCAGTCCCGATCGCGGTGTGGCTCCGGCGTTGCTCGAGACGACCACGACGGATCCGCTTCGTCGCGCGGTGAGGTCGTCGAGTGAGACGTCGAGCAGATTGCGCACCCCGCCCGCGTTCACGGCCATGCAGGTATCCCAGTCGTCGGCCATCACGCCCGCGGCCGAGACGACGATGTCGACGGGGCCCGCCTGCGTCGCCGCCTTCCATGCATCGCCGACCGCCTGCCGATCGGTGACGTCGACACTACGAATACCGGTGTCGTGCATCAGATCCCACGCGTCAACCGATGCCCCATGCGCGCGTAGCAACGCGGCGACGGCTGCCCCGATACCCCCCGCGGCACCGGTGACCACCGCACGCGTTCCCGCGAGCGAGCCGGGTTCAGGTAGGACGGGTTCAGGGAAGGCGGGCTCAGGCAGGTCAGGATCAGGCAGGTCAGGATCAGGCATGGCTGCGCGCCCCGCGCGCGGGGGTGTCCGATTCTGACGTTGCGCCTTTCCGCAGCGCCTCGACAACGTCGTCGGTGGTGAGGACCCGGCCCGCACGCTTGCCGACGTACTCGCACGCCATCGTGTGTTCGTCACGGGTGAAGTCGGCGACGGCGTCGGCAACGAAGAACGGTTCGACGTCCATCATGAACGCCTCCGTGGCGCTGATCATGCAGCCCATGTGGGCATACACGCCGATCACGATGAGCTGATCACGCCCGTGGCGTGCCAGCAGGTGTCTCAGATCGGTGCGCTGGAATCCGGAGTACCGCCACTTGGTGACGGTGATGTCGCCGCTGCGCGGCGCCAGTGCGGGGATGATGTTCTCGTCGCGGCCGGAATCTAGTCCACGGCCCCAGAAATCGGCGAGGATTCCTCGACGTGAGGGATGCTGGTCGCCGGGCTGGGCCGTGTAGACGACCGGTATGCCCGCGGCGGTGGCGGCCGCGCGGATGGCGACCATGTTCGGGAGCGCGGTAGCCATCGGTTCGGCCTGCGTGGCGTAGGCGTCGATGAAGTAGTTCTGCATGTCGTGGATCAGCAGTGCGGCGCGCGAGGGTTCCAACTTCCAGTCGACGCGCTGCGGGAACGGTCCGTCGGGAATCTGGTACGGGGTGATCGTCGGGATAGCCACGCCATTAGGGTAGCCTCACCTTTATGCTCGTGTCTCCATGGCCCCCGGAACTGGAAGCGAAATATCGAGCCGACGGACTGTGGGTGGGGGAGACGTTCGACGACGTCCTGCGCTCTCGTGCCGCCGACCCGGCGTCCGCCGACCATACCGCTGTCGTCGACATCCACCGAAGGCTCAGTTACGCGGAGCTGGACGATCGCGTCGGCCGGGTCGCGGCGGGCATGGTCGAACTCGGTATCGCACCCGATGGCCGAGTGTTGGTCCAGATCCCGAACCGGGTCTGCTACGTCGAAGCCGTTTTTGCGCTGTTCCGACTCCGTGCGATTCCGGTTTTCACCCTTCCCGCTCATCGAGCGGGCGAACTCGTGGGTATCGCGCGCGCTGCCGGCGCCACCACAATCATCTCGCCACGCGAGGACTCGGGGTTCGACTATCGCGGACTCGCCGACACCATTGCGGCACAGGTTGATTCGATCACCCGGTGGATCGACGCCGACGACCTCGACGCCTTGTCTACGGAACCAATCGAGCACGACCGCGCGAACCCCGCCGAGCTCGCCTTCCTACAGCTCTCGGGTGGAAGTACGGGCATCCCCAAGCTCATTCCGCGCACACATGACGACTACCTCTACAGCGTGCGTCGCAGTAACGAACTCTGCGGAGTCACCGCCGACACGGTCTATCTCGCGACGCTGCCCGTCGCACACAACTTCCCGATGAGTTCGCCAGGCATTCTCGGCGCGATGTGTGCCGGCGGGACGATCGCCCTCACCGCGTCGCCCGCGCCGTCCGTCGCATGGGAGATGGTGGCGCGCGAGGGCGTGACGATGACCGGCCTCGTGCCGCCCCTTGCGCGGCTGTGGACCGAAACCGCCGAGGCCGGAACATCTTTCGACCTCTCGTCTCTCGACGTCATCCAGGTAGGAGGTGCGCGCTGCCCGGACGAACTCGCACGCCGCATCGGCCCGGCACTCGGCGTGCGCTTGCAGCAGGTGTTCGGCATGGCTGAGGGCCTGGTCTGCTACACGCGACTCGACGACCCGATCGACGTGATCACCACGACGCAGGGCCGTCCGATGTCGGCCGACGACCAGATCAGACTCGTCGACGAGGACGGCGTCGACGTCGGTTCCGGGCCGGGCTTTCTGGAGACGCAGGGGCCGTACACGATTCGTTCGTATTGGCAGAACGCGAGTGCGTCGTCATTCGCGTCCGACGGCTGGTACCGCACGGGCGACGTCGTCGAGCTGACGGCGGACGGCAACGTCGTGGTGCGGGGTCGTGGCGGCGATCGTGTCAATCGCGGTGGCGAGAAGGTGTCTGCCGAGCAACTCGAAGAACAGTTGCTGACACACCCTGCGGTGCGCGACGCCATCGTGGTGGCGGTAGCCGACCCCTATCTCGGTGAGCGCACCTGCGCCTATCTGATCCCCGACGACGCCGACAATCCGCCGAATCTCGCTGGTATCCGACGCTTTGTCCGCGAGAACGGCCTCGCCGAGTGGAAGCTCCCCGACGTCGTCAAGATCATCGACGAGTTCCCCGAGACCGGCGTCGGCAAGGTGAGCCGCAAGAAGCTTCGCGAGATCCTCGCGGGCTGAACCTTCTGACCGCGCAGGCCGCTCAGGCCGCTCAGGACAGCGTGCTCTCCACCGGGTGATCGTTACGCACCGCGACGACCGCCCGCAGCGCGAAGGCCGCGATGATCGACAGGACGAGCAGCGCCAGTCCGTAGTAGACGATGGCATCCGATGCGGTCCAGATCGTGCCGAAGACGCCTGCGACGAGCGCACCGATCGTCACGCCGCCGACCTCTTGGGCCATCCAGATGCCGTTCACCCGTCCCAACAGCGGACCGGGAGTGTCGTGCTGGATGAGGGAGTACCGCAGCACCTCCTGCGTCGCCTCGAGATATCCGACGATGCACAGCAGGACAATCGCCAGCCAAGCCACCGGTGCGAATCCGAAGAGGACCTGGACGAGCGACGCGCCGGCGAGTGCGCCGAGCAACACGACGCCCGGACGCCGCACGCCTGCCAACCAGCCACTGGTGAGGGCACCGAGCATCGCACCGCACGCGACGGCCGCATACAGCAGACCGGTGGCCCTGGCGTCGCCACCGAACCGCTGCGCCACAAGCGCGGGAAGGAGTGCGACGAGGCCAGCGCCCAACATCGCCAGGACGCCGACGATCATCACGCCGAGCACGACGCGTTGCGAGGTGAGGAATTCGAGGAGTGATTGCGGCGACTCGCTGTGTGCCGCGTCCGCGGCGTTGACCTGAGCTCCTCCGGAGGCCGACTCCGACTCTGCGCCAAGGGTTGCCGCGGTCGGTGGCATCGACGGGAGACCCAGCAGGATCAGTACGGTGAGCGTCGCCAGGATCGCGGCGATGGTGTAGGCCCACTCGACGCCGGCAGCCGCGATGATCAATCCGGCGATGGCAGGCGAGATCGCGGTCCCCACCCGCACGGTCAGTGAACTGAGTGCGCCGACGGCCACGAGCTTGTCTCGTGGGATCAGCGTCGGCACCGCAGCCATCAGCGCCGACGTCGAGAGCGAACCGATCAGCCCGTCGACGCCCGCAAGAACGTAGAGAGCCACCACCGACGTCGTGCCGAATACACCGAAGGCGTTCAGCGCGAGGCCTGCGAAGCTCAGTGCCGCGCCCGTGCGTCCGAGAAGAATGAGCTTCTTGCGATCGAACCGGTCGGCGAGAACGCCACCAACCAGCATGCCGACGAACGTCGTGATGCCCGTGACGGCTGTCGCCGCGCCGACCTGTGCCGACGACCCGGTGAGGTCGTACATCTGGATCGGCACCGACACCATGAGGAGTCCGATGCCGATGATCGAGATGAGTCGGGCGCAGAAGATGCGGCGGAAGGCCGCGCTCTCGCGCAGGGGACTGATATCGATCAGGACCCCAGTTACCTTGCCGCTCATCGACCACCTTCCGTCTCGCCGGTATGCACGCTCGCCAGTTCTGCAGTGTCAATTTTCGCCAACTCAGCGAGGGCAGCCAGCCATCGTTCTGCCAGACGCGCAATGGCGTGCGCGTCGATCATTCCCGGCTGATAGCTCCACGTTGCCGACAGTCGTGGCCCGTCAGGACCGTCGACCGTCGCGACGTCGACGATGAGTCCGTAGCCTGCGGACATCTCGTCGTCGGGTCCGATGTCGACCGACTCGGGCGCCATCGACCACCCGTCGAACGCGAAATCGCGATATCGGCCAACATAATTGAACTCGATGGCCGCACTCGGCAGGTCGGTGACCGCCCGAGCGGTGCTTCCGTCTTCGCCCGCAGAACCGTACCGGAGCAGACCGTACCCCACGCCACCATCCGGGATCGTCGCCCGTTGCGCCGCGAGGCTCCTCGCCTGTGTCGCCGCGTCGTCGGTACCGCCGACCCGGATCGGATGGACGGCAGTGAACCAGCCGACGGTGCCGGTGAGATCGGCACCGGGAACCAGATGTTCGACGCGGCCGTGTCCCTCGGAGTCGACGAGCGTCGGGGTGCTGATCGCCGCACCGAATGCGCCCAACAGCACCTCGTCGACGCCGACACCCAGCCGCGCCCCGACCGGACCGAGGATCTCCCGCGCGACGTCGGTGTCGACCTCGACGCGATGTCGGAGCACGGTGCCCTGACGGTCGCGAGCCGGGTCGAGGGGACGTGAGAAGACGGCCAGCGGATCGACATCGGTGGCGATCTGACGCCAGAGGTCGGCCTCACCGCTGCGGTCCAATACCGCCAACTCGCGCGCCCATGCACCGAAGTCGGTCGATACCTGCGCGAGCGAGATGTCTTCCGGTGCAACCCCTTCGGTCAGCTGCGTGTACGCGGCAATCAGTTCCGGGACGAGCACGCGCCACGACACACCGTCGACGACGAGGTGGTGGATGGCTACCAGCAGGCGGCCCGGCTCGCTGCCCCGATCGCTCCACGCGGCCGCGATCATGCGTCCTGCCACGGGATCCAGTCGAGTCCGGACAGTATGCGCGAGCGCGGTCAGGTCGCCGCCAGTGCAGTCAGTGCCGTCACGACCGTCGACGACGAGCACCTCGGGCACGACGCCGGATTCGGTTGTGTCCTCGCGGATCTCGGGGATCTCGAAGTGCCACGGCGACGCGGTGTCGACGAGCCGTGCACGCAACATGTGGTGGCGCGACACGAGAACGCCCAGCGCCCGCGTGAGTGCGTCGACGTCGAGACCCGCGGGAACAGTGAGCAGCGCCGACTGGTGGAAGCCGCCGATGTGCTCGGCGTTGCCGCTCGTGAGTTCGTCGAGCCAGCCGACGATCGGTGTCGCAGGCACAACGCCAGCGGCCACCCGGGGGAGTTCCGGTGTGGTCGCTGCGCGTTGAAGTGTCTCTGCGAGTCCGACGATGGTGCGGTTGACCATCACGTCACGCGGACTGAGTGTGAAGCCCTCGGCGCGCAACCGGGCGACGAGTTGCATCGCCACAATGCTGTCGCCACCGAGCTCGGCGAAGTCGTCGTCGAGTCCCACCTGGTCGGCCGGCAGTTCGAGCACGTCGGCCACGGCGTGACACACTCGCCGCTGCACGTCTGTCTCCGGGGCACGCACCTCGTGCTCGAAAGTCGGCTCCGGCAGCGCGCGGCGATTGATCTTGCCGTTCGGCAGGGTGGGCAGCGCGTCGAGGACGACAACCGTCGCGGGAACCATGTAGTCGGGCAGCATCGCGCGTACGGCAGCACGCAGGGCTGCAGGCTCCACCGGGGGCTCCACCGGAGCCTGCTGCTCGCCTGCCCAGTTCTCCTCCGGTGAACGATCGGTCACGACATAGCCGACGAGCCTGCCTGCTCGCGCGACGACGAGCGCCGTCGCCACACCCGGCATCGACGTCAGCGCCGACTCGACATCACCGAGCTCGACGCGGAAGCCGCGGATCTTCACCTGATCGTCGGCACGGCCGCGGAAGTCGAGTTGGCCGTCGCGCGTCCAGCGAACCGTGTCGCCCGTGCGATACATCCGCGACCCGTCGGCAGCGAACGGATCGGCGACAAAGCGTTCGGCAGTCAGGTCACCGCGACCGAGATAGCCGCGTGCCAATCCTGCTCCGGCGAGGTACAACTCACCGTCGACGCCGTCGGGAACCGGCATGAGTGCGGGGTCGAGGACGTAGGCTCGCGCTCCGTCGACGGGTCGGCCGACCACCGGATGCTCGGCGTCGGCCGCGCGTGCGACGAGAGCGTCGACCGTCGCCTCGGTGGGTCCGTACAGGTTGTAGGCGTCGGTGCCGGTGAGTTCGCGATAGCGCTGCCACTGTGCGTCCGGAACCGCTTCGCCACCGAAACCGATGGCGCACATGGATTCTTCGGCACCGTCGAGTTGACGCAGGTGTGATGGTGTCAGCTCGAGGAAGTCCCAGTTTTCGGCACGCAACTGTCCGGCTAGCGCCTGCGCGTCGTGCTGGGTATCGGCGTCGACGATGCTCACCTCGTGGCCGTCGAGCAGCCACAGCTGTGGTTGCCACGAGGCGTCGAAGGCCAGCGACCATGCGTGGCCCACGCGCAGTCGGTCACGCCCGGCACGGCGACGTGCGGGCTCATGGAGCATGCGCCGATGACTCGCAAAGAGGTTCGCAAGACCGCGATGGGGCACCACGACACCCTTGGGTGTGCCCGTGGACCCGGAGGTGAAGATCACGTAGGCGGGGTGGTCGGGTAGCACTGTTGCGGCTCGCCTCAGCACAGGCACCGAATCGGCCTGTGCTGCAGCGAGAATGGGGTCGTCGAGGTCGTCGATCACGCGCCGCGGCGCCGCGACGCGGGTCATCGCGGCAACTCGCTCGGATGGTGTGCCCGGCTCGATGGGGAGGTAGGCGGCACCCGCGACGAGTACGCCGAAGATCGCTTCGAGTGCGACCACACCGCGTGGCAGCGAGACCACGACCACGTCCTCGGGACCGATGCCCTCGGCCGCGAGCCTGGCCGCGATAGTCTTCACGCGCAGATCGAGTTCGCCGAACGTACGAGTGCCGTCATGGCCTCGAAGCGCAGGTGCAGATCGATCTCGAGCCACCGCGGCGTCGAATAATTCGGGGAAGGTCGACGCTGGAGCGGCAGGACGATGGAGGTCACGCAGTTCCGTCGTGATCCGGATGTCGAGGTCGCGCAGGGGGCGATCCTGTTGTGCCGCCATGAATTCCAGGATCATCACGAGCCGCTGAGCCATCGATTCGACGGTGACCCGGTCGAACAGGTCGGTGCTGTACTCGATCACTCCACCCACCCGCGGCGTCACGCCGGTGGCGTCCTCGGTGAAGTCGAACGACAGATCGAACTTCGCTGTCGTCGGCAGCGGCGGCGCGGTGCCTTCACCCTTGTCGGTTCCCGTGTTTCCGTCGGTTGGTGACTCGGTCAGTCGCCCGTCGACGTAGACCACCATCGTCTGGAACAGCGGGTTGAGCGCCGACGAGCGTGACTGCGCCACCGCTTCGACGACCTGCTCGAACGGGACGTCCTTGTTCTCGAACGCCGACAGATCGTCTGCGCGGACCCGGGAGAGGAGCTCGGCCACCGTCGGGTCTCCCGACACATCGGTGCGCAGCAGGAGGGTGTTCAGGAAGAAGCCGACGAGTTGGTCGAGGCGTGCGTCGTCGCGCACGGTGACCGGCGATCCGAGCGGGATGTCAGTGCCTGCACCCAGTCGCGACAGCAGGACCGCCACGGCCGCCTGGAACACCATGAACATCGACGTTCCGGTCGATGCGGCGAGTTCCTTGAGCGCCACGACGGTGTCCGGGCGAACGCCGACCAGGACTCCGTCACCACGACCCGACGGACGCGGAGGTCGGGCCCGGTCGTAGGGAAGTGACAGTTCCTCTGGCGAACCGTCGAGGGCGCGGCGCCAGAAGTCCAGCTCGCGTCGTCCCCGGTCGTCGGCGAGCAGATCCCGCTGCCATGCGGCGAAGTCGGAGTACTGCAGAGCGAGATCGTCCCATTCGGGTGCAATCTGTTGTGCGCGTGCATGATACGCGGTATCGAGGTCGGCACGCAGCGGTGCTGCCGACCATTCGTCGGTGGCGATGTGGTGAATCGTGACCACCGCGAACTCGGACGTTGTAGCCACGCGAATCGGTATCTCGGTGGCGAGGTCGAAGGCGTGTGCCGCGTCTGCGTGCAGCTCGGCGATGTCGGAGACCACACGGACCGGAATCTCCGGTGCGACGACGACGTCGGGGCGGTCGTCCGGGTACCGCGTTCGGAGGATCTCGTGACGGTCGACGACGTCACGGACTGCTGCGCGCAGCACGTCGGGGTCGATGGGAGTTGTCCCCTCGGGTCCGCCCGGACGCCACAGCAGCGGCACGTTGTAGGTGCTGGTGGGTCCCGACACTCCCGCGAGTGTCAGCATCTGGGCCTGACCGAAGGAGAGCACCGGCTCGGCGTCGGCACGACGACGCAAACTCGTTGTGTCCGCATGCGATTGCGCCGAGGTGGACTCGCCGTTGGCGACGAGCCACTCGGCCAGTTGAGCGATGCTCGGCTCGTCGAACACTGTCCGGACCCCGATGTCGTACCCGAGTGAGCCGCGAATCAGGTTGACCAGCTTGATGGCGGCGAGCGAATGGCCGCCCAGGCTGAAGAAGCTCGCGTGGATATCGGCAACCTCGGTGCCGAGCACCGCCGAGAAGATCTCGGCGAGATCGGATTCCAGCGACGTCCGCGGACTGGTGCCCTGCGAACCGTCGACGGTCGGTGTCGGCAGCGCACGGCGGTCGAGCTTGCCGGTTTGATTCAGCGGAAACGCGTCGAGCACCACCAGGGGTGACGGAATCATGTAGTCCGGCAACACCGTCGAGAGTTGACGTGTCACGGACTCGACAACGGACGAGCCATTCTCCGAGACAGCGGCCGATGAATCACCCGCGGGCACAATCCAGCCGACGACCCGGTCAGAGTCGACGGCGACCGCGGCGTCGGCGACCTGAGGGAGCGAACGCAGCGCCGCTTCGATCTCTCCGAGTTCGACGCGGTTGCCGCGTACCTTCACCTGGCTGTCGATGCGGCCGAGGTATTCGAGGACGCCCGCCCGACGTCGGACCAGATCGCCCGTCCGATACACCCGCGCGCCCGGCAGATCACCGGTTGGATCGGCGACGAAGGAACCCGCGGTGCGGGCTGGGCGGCCGAGATACCCACGCGCGAGCGGTGTTCCGCGCACGTACAGTTCACCCACCGCGCCGTCGGGAACACGCCGCAGCGACGTATCGAGGACGAGGAGATCGGTGCCCGCGATCGGACGTCCGATGGGTGCTGTGCGGGTGGTCGCGTGTGGAACCGCGGTGTGATCGGTGACGACGACGGTGGTCTCGGTCGGACCATAGGCGTTGATCAGTGCCAGCGACGGCGCCGCGGCGAGTACCTCGTCGACGAGTTCGGTGCGTAGCGCCTCGCCGCCAACGATCATGTGACGCAGTGAGTCGAGGCCCGGTAGGTGGGGGACGAACAGCTCGAGCAGCGACGGAACGAAGACCGTCGTCGTGACGCCGTGGGCGCCGATGATGTTGGCGAGTCTGCGGGGGTCGCGCTGAGCGCCCTGCTCTGCGACCAGAACACGCGCGCCGACGATGAAGGGCAGCAACAACTCCCACACGGCACCGTCGAAACCGACAGGCGTCTTGGCGAGAACGGTGTCGGCGTGTCCGATACCGCCGCCGGGCATCGTCTGCACGCGCCACCGCAGTAGGTTCACCACACTGCGGTGGGTGACTACCACGCCCTTCGGCCTGCCCGACGAACCCGACGTGTAGACGACATATGCGGCGTCGTCGGCGCGTACGTGAGGCAGCTCAGAGTTGGTGATCGATGCCTCTGAGTCCTCTTCGAAGAGCCGACCGTCGACGCTGATCGTCGGGACACTGTGGTTGTTTCGCGCACTGTTGCCGATCGGTGCCGAGCTGCCGCTTCCGACGATGACGGCGGCGGGGCGCGCGTCGTCGAGGATGGTCGCTACTCGATCGGCAGGTGTGTCGGTGTCGATCGGAAGGTATGCCGCACCCGCGCGCAGCACACCCTGTAGGGCCGCCAGTTGCGCCATGCCTCGTGGCACGAGGACAGCAACCACGTCGCCGGGTCGCACGCCGAGGTCGACGAGTCGGGCAGCCAAGCCTCTGGTTGCCGCTGCGAGCTGGGCGTAGTCGACCGATCCGCCATCGGTGTCGGACAACGCTATTCGCGACGAATGCCGACGGGTGGCGTCGTCGATGAGATCTGTCACCGTGTCGGCGTGATCGACGAGCGCCAGCGCGCCGCGCTCGGCGTCGCGGACGGACGCGTCATCGTCAGCGCTGAGAAGTTCGATCTGATCGACGACGATCTCGGGCGTCGCACTGACGGCGCGCAGGATGCGGGCAAGGCGTGCGAGTAGGTCCCGAGCGGTTGCGGCGTCGAACATCGCGGTCGCGTACTCGAGTGCGAGCGTCAGTTCGCCGGTCTCGGTGTTGTCGACGACGGTGAACGCGAGATCGAACTTGGCCGACACGGACGTCAGGTGATCGAACGTCGCCGGGACACCGAGGAAGCGATCGGGCATCGCGCCGAACGGCAGGTATCCGACGCTGACACAGAACAACGGATTGCGTCCGGGAACGCGCTGCGGTGCAAGGTGTTCGACGATCTGCTGGAAGGGGATGTCCTGATTGTCGAATGCTGCGAGATCCACTGCGCGGACACGGTCGATGAGTTCGTCGAAACGTGGGTGGCCGCCGACGTCGGTGCGCAGCACCTGGGTGTCGACGAAGAATCCGACGAGGTCGTCGAGCGCGGGATCGTTGCGGCCGGACACCGGCGATCCGAGCGGGATGTCGGCCCCGGCGCCCACCCGGTACAGCAGTGTGGCCACGGCCGCCTGGGCGACCATGAACATGCTGGCTCCGTGGTCGGCGGCGATGCGCGCGAGTGACGAACGCGTGTCGGAGTCGACGATGGTCGACTCCGTTGCCGCGGAGCCTGGCGCACCGGGACGTCGTGGGCGGTCGCGGGGGAGTGCGAGCTCCTCGGGGAGGTCGGCGAGTGTGTCGGTCCAGAAATCGAGCTGTTGCTGCCCTCGCTCGCTGATCCGATCACGTTGCCACAGTGCGTAATCGGCGTACTGGACGGGCAGTGGTGAGAACTCGGGTACCGCACCGGTCGCCCGTGCGGCGTAGGCAGTGGTGAGGTCGGTGAGCAGTGGTCGATCCGACCATTCATCGGTGGCGATGTGGTGCATCGCGATGGTCAGGACCGCAACGGTCGACGACTCGTCGGGTGCGTCGACCTGCGCCACCTGTACGCGGATCGGTGGCGCCGAACGCAAATCGAAAGCGCGCGTGAGGAACTCGCGTGTGGCCTCGGTGACATCGGCGCCGGCGGTGCGCACCTCGACCACATCGGGTACCTCTGCGGGATCGAGAACACGTTGGTGCACCTCGCCGTCCGCGGTGGTCTCGAAGACGGTGCGCAGGCTCTCGTGGCGTGCCAGTACATCTCTCATCGCCGCCGACAGCGCGTCGGTGTCAAGGGGTTCGTGCACGCGCACGACGTGGCCGTAGTGATACGAGATGTCGTCGGGATCCATCTCGTAGAGCACCCAGAGTCTTTCCTGGGCGGGCGAGAGCGGGATGCGGTCCGGCCGAACGCCGGTCGTGATGTCGGTGGTCGATCCGGTCAGTTCGGTGCGCGCGGCGATGTCGGCGGGAGTCCTGGCCTCGAAGAGATCTCGGATCGCCAATTCGGCGCCGAGTTCGGCGCGCAGCGTGGAGACGAGGCGCATCGCTGCCATCGAATGACCGCCAAGCGCGAAGAAGTCGTCGTCGATACCGACCGCGCATCCCTCATCGGTGTCCGGGAGGCCGAGGACCTCGGCGAAGACCTCGCACAGCCGACGTTCGAGCTCGGTGCGTGGTGCGCGTCGCGTACCGCCGACCTCGGGGACGGGCAGCGCCTTCACGTCGAGCTTGCCGTTGACGGTCATCGGGAACTCGGTGACCGTGGCGAACAGGGTGGGGACCATGTAGTCGGGGAGGTTCGCGCTCAACTCGCGTCGCAGTTGCGCGTAGTCGAGCTCCGAGCCCGCGTCGGTGGGAATCACGTACGCCACCAGACGTTTGACGTCGGGTGCTGCCGGATCGGCGGTCGCGACGACTGCCGACGACGCGATCTGTGGCAGCGCGGTCACCGCGGCATCGATCTCGGCGAGCTCGACCCGATAGCCGCGGACCTTCACCTGATCGTCGGTGCGTCCGAGGAAGTCGAGATTGCCGTCAGGACGTATCTTCATCGCGTCACCGGTGCGATACAGACGGCCTCCGTCGGAGAAGGGATCCGCGACGAACCGCTCGGCCGTCAGATCGGGCCGTCCGAGGTATCCGCGTGCCAGTCCCGCGCCGCTGATGTACAACTCGCCCGGCACCCCGGCGGGCACCGGCCGCAGCCACGGGTCGAGGAGGTGCGCGGTGGTGTTCCAGATCGGGGTACCGACCGACGATGTCGGTGTCTCGTCGGTGCCCACCCCGAGGGTGTTGATCGTGTACTCGGTCGGGCCGTAGAGGTTGTAGCCGAGGGTGTGCGGGTGTCGACGAAGCGCGGTCCACACGGGTTCGGAGACGGCCTCGCCACCGAGCAGGACGAGCGCGGGCACGTGGTCGCCTGCGAGAAGGCCGTCGGCGAACAACTGTGCGGCATACGTGGGCGTCACGTTGATGACGTCGATGCGGTGGGTCGCGCAGTAGGCGACGAGCGCTGTCGAATCGGCACGGAGTTGCTCGTCGGCGACGTGGACCTCGTGGCCCTCGATGAGCCACAGCAGTTCTTCCCACGACATGTCGAACGCGAATGAGACCGTATGCGCGATGCGGAGTCTCCCGCTGACGCCGGCCTCATGAGCGAGCGCGATGGCGGGTTCGAAGACCTTCTCGCGGTGGTTGAGCTGCATGTTGGTCAGGCCGCGGTAGGGCGTGATGACACCCTTGGGTTTACCCGTCGAACCCGACGTGTAGATCACATAGGCGGGTTGATCCGGGTTGACGTGGGGGGCAACCCATTCCGGCGTTGTGGGGTTCGGCAGGTCGTCGGCCGTGAGCGTCGGCAGGCCCACCGTGTCGAATCGGTGCGCCACCGAGCTGTGGGTCATGATCAGCAACGGCGCGGCGTCGTCGATGATGCCGTGGAGTCTGCCGTCGGGGTGATCGAGTTCGAGGGGTAGATACGCTCCGCCGGCCCGCAGGATCGCGAAGAGCGCGACCACGGTCTCGATGGATCGCGGGATCGCCAGTGCAACAACCGTTTCTGCTCCGACGCCGTGCTCTGCGAGAACCTGCGCGACACGGTCGACCTCGCCGTCGAGCTGTGCATAGGTGAGACGCGAGTCGCCGTAGCTGAGTGCGTCGGCGTCGGGGATCATCGCAGCGCGCTCGGCGAGCAATCCCGACACCGTGGTGTCGGGTAGTCGATGGAGTGGGCCGACGAGCGCAACGTCCGAGTCGAGTGAGAGGTCGAGGGCGGCAACCGCGGTGTCGAGGTCGCGACCGATCGACTCCAGTGCGCGGCGGAATCGTGTCACGAATCCGTCGGCGTACCGATGGTCGATCAGATCGTCGCGATACTCGAGTCGAAAGCGAATCGAAGCGCCGGGCGTCACGACGAGCGCCAACGGGTAGTGGGTGTGGTCGAGACTGCCCTCGCCGATGACATCGTGCAGCGCCGACTGCTCGCGCTCCTCTTCTTCGGTGCGGAAGTTCTGCAACACGTAGAGGACGTCGAACAGCACCGGATGCCCGGTCTCCTGCTGCAATCGCGCCAACCCGATGTGGTCGTAGGCCATTAGCGCCACCCGGGCATCCTGACTGCGGCGCAGGAAGTCTCGCACCGATTCCTGCGGATGCAACACCGTTCGGACGGGGACGGTGTTCAGGAACAGTCCGATCACGGTGTCGAGGCCGGGCACCTCGGTCGGGCGGCCCGCGACGGTCGAGCCGAACGCGACGTCGGTGACTCCGAGGACGCGAGACAGCGTGAGGGACAACGCTGCCGAGATAACGGTGTTGAGTGTGACGCCAGCACTTCTCGCGTCGGCGCGGAGTGACTCCGACGCTGCGACACCGAGATCGACCTCGATCCGACGCGGCGCGCGAGGCGTCGACCCCACCGCCCGCGGCGCGACGAGCGCAGGCTCGGTATAGCCGTCGAGATGCGCCTGCCATGCCGCGAGTGCGTCGGCGTCGGACGTGTCAGCGATCCAGGCGAGGTAGTCGCGCAGCGACGCTTCGGGAGTCGTGGCCGGGGTGCCCTCGAGATGGGCGAGCAACCGGGACACCACGAGCCCGCCAGACCAGCCGTCCCACAGCAGGAATCGACGATTGACGACGATGCGGTCGTGCTCATTCGGCAGGTGGATCAGCGTGATACGCCAGAGTGGTGCGGTGCCGATCGGGATCTCGCGGACGCGGTC
Source organism: Gordonia sp. 852002-51296_SCH5728562-b (assembly GCF_001665475.1). NCBI lineage: Bacteria > Bacillati > Actinomycetota > Actinomycetes > Mycobacteriales > Gordoniaceae > Gordonia > Gordonia sp. 852002-51296_SCH5728562-b. The sequence continues at coordinate 118,305 of NZ_LZMI01000043.1, forward strand.
GGCGTCGAGAACCGCGTCGAGCTCGAAGTCGACGACGTCGGCCGACGCCGCCGTGAGGTCGACCTCCGCGATGATGGGATCGACCGCGTTGCGGATGATCTGGACTGGGGAGCCGTCGACCTCGACGAACGCGGCCCGCAATTCGGGATTCTCGTCGAGTAGCGCACGTGCGGCGCGCCGCAGCGCCTCGACGTCGATTCGGTGGCCGAGGTCGAGCCAGAACTGTGCGGTGTAGATGTCGTCGGACGCGTCGACCTGTGACTGGAAGAACAAACCCTCCTGCAGGGGTGTCAGCGGCCAGATGTCGTCGATGGTTCCGTGTTCGCGGGTGAGTCGTTCGACGGTCGCGTCGTCGAGCGCCACCAGACGTCGATCGGCGTCTGCGATCACCCGGTCGGTGATCGCGTGCGCCAGGGCGTCGGCATGTGGGATGACTTCCGCATCGACGTCGACGATGACCGACCAGCCGGTGTGGTCGGGAGAGTCGTTGCGCAACAGCCTGATTGAGACGGGGTGCGCGGTCGGCAGTCCGTGGTCGCCGACCAGCACGTCGGGTTCGACGATCTGCCCGGCAGCAGTGGCACCGGCCAACGCCGCGCCCACCTGTGGTGAGAGGTAGCGCAGCACGTCGAGACCCGGTCCGCTGCCGAGAATCGGGTTCGGGCCATCGGGGAGTGAGGGATTCGTCAGGTCGACGCGAAGCGGCTCGAGTGCCTGCAGCGGGCCGACAGTGCGTGCGCCGACGTGTGTACCGTCGACGGCTCGCAAGTCGACAGCTCGCAAGTCGACAGCCAGGTCGATCAGGAGCTCCTTCGGCGCGGCGGCACCGAAGACGTCTGCGACAGCGCCTGCCAGCGCCGCGACGAGACCGTGCTGGGTGGGACGTTCAACGTTGGGATCGTCCACGTCGACCCGAGACGTGTGTGTCGTGTGATCGACCCGCGGTGTGCTGGTCGCGCCGTCGACGCGCGGTAGCGTCGCTCCCGGTGCGAGCGTTTCGAGATAATGCGCCAGGGCCCCGACATCGGCCGCTCGTCCCGCCAATCCCGTTGCCACAGTGCTGAGTTCGGTGTCCGGGGCGTCGACCTCGATGTGCCGACTCGCCGCGGCGTCGTCGAGGGCGGTCTGGAGATCGGTACGGAGGATCTCCGCGGACGTGGGATCGATGAGTGCTGCGTCGAACGCGGCGATCACCTCGCCGGTAGCAGGCACAAAGGTCAAGCCGCGCTCGAGCGGTTCGGCCGGCGCGCTGTCGGCAATCGAGACGGGAATGGTGCTGTCCTGCGCGGATGCGGTCGTCAGCGTCCACAGGATCGGCGCGGGCCGATTCACCGTGGTACGCAGCGCAGGATGAGTCGCAACAAGTGCAGAGGCGATCTCGCGGACGGCGTCCGGAGTCACGGTCGACGACGCCCAGGCGCGAACAATGCGGGGCGGCAATGTGTCCGGGTCGATCTGGCGTTCGCGAAGTCGCGCCAACGCAGGCGTGAGCGATACTGCGCCCGCAGCTCCGTGCGTTTCGGTGTGGACCGATCGAATCGCATCGTCGAGTTGCCCGTCGGGGGTGAACGCGCGGAGGCGTTCGGAGGGGGCGGCGGCGAGTGCCCGCAGGAAGGCGGCGAAATCCTCGCCGACACCGTGCGCCTGCTCAGCCGCGTCGGCGACAGTGCGCACGACGACTTCGGCGGGCCTGTCGCGACGCCTCACCTGGATCTGGATCTCGACATCAGACACCGGCCCGGACGCGAGGGCGTGGAGCGAGAGTGGTTGGCCACCAATGGTCTGCCGCGACGTGTTCGCCATGACGTTCACGCCGAGACCGAACATGCGGTACGGGCCGTCGGATGATGCCGGAGTACCCGAGTTCCTGGCCTGCGCTGCGAGAGCACGGCCGAGATCCTCACCGCGGAAACGACTGTGGGCGAGGAGCGCGAAAACCGCGCGTTCGGTACGAGCGGCGAGGTCGGCGAGGTTGTCGCGCGGATCCGCGTCGACGCGCAGGGGCAGCACGCTCGTCACCATCGACGGTGTTGTGCGCGCCCTGCGGTCAAGGCGCCCGGTCACGGGCAGCGCGAGTACCAGGTCGGTGCGGCCCGTACGCACGTGGGCAAACGCCGCGACCGCGGCGATGAGCAGGACGGTCGGTCGGACCCCGGCATCACGCGCCAGCGCGCGCAACGGGTCGAGGACCTCGAGGGGAATGTCGAAGCGCGACGCGATGATTCCGCGGCCGGGCACCACATCGTCGTCGAGGAGTCGCACCGGCTGCGGTCGGTCGCCCATCCGCGCCAACCAGTAGTCGGCATCGGCGGCGAAGTCGGCGCCTTCACGGTATTCGCGCTCGGCGTCGACCACAGGGAGTAGTCGCCAATCCCTGGGTCGTGACGGCCGGGCGTTGTCGGATGCCCCAAAGCCTTCCGAAGCCCCAAAAGCATCCGAGGCCCCAGAAGGTTCCGCGGCGCCAGATGCTTCCGTTGCGTCGTACTGTTCCTGGACCGCCTGGGTGAAGAAGCCGAGCCCCATGCCGTCGCAGACGAGGTGGTGGACCTTCAGAAACACCAGTGTCGGGTCGGGCTGCGCGGTTCCCTGGTCGGTCACGGTACTGGCGGTGCGCAGGATCGTGCATTCGGTGAGTGGTCCGTGCCTGACATCCATCGGCTGCGCGAGGTGCGAAGCCATCCACTCGCGCGCATCGGAGAGAGGCATCTCGCGGACGTCGACGTCGAAGTCGGCAGTAGGCAGGATTCGCTGCCCCACGTCGCCGCCCTCTTCGACGAACACGGCGCGCATCGCTTCGGCCTTCTCGAGAACCGCGAGGACAGATGCTCTGAGTCGTTCGACGTCGGTCCGTGCGTCGACCTCCACGTAGAGCCCGGTGACGTAGAGGGCAGGGTCGCCGGATGCCTGCATCGACAGGTAGATGTCGCGTTGGCCCGCGAGGACAGGCAGTGTGACGTCGTGCGAGTCGCCGTGTGTGCGGACAGGAGCATCTGCGTCTGTCGGGGCGTTGCCGTCGGGGCGTGTCGAGGTCACTGATTGACTCCGGATTCTGCAGGCGCCGCAAGCGAATCGAGCGCCGCACATAGTGCATCGGCGAGCTCACGCACAGCGGCGTCGTCGAGGTGGTCTGGTAGGTAGCTGAACGTTGCGGCGACGACGGGACCCGACGATTCGTCACGACAGACGATGTCGATCTCGAGTGGGTACGCGACGCCGAGTCCGGGGTCTGGATCTGCTGCGAGCGCTGTCGATTCCGCCGAGGGTTGCCATGGCGACCCGCCGCCGACGGTGAATCGCCCGAGGTAGTTGAGCAGCACCGACGGACGCGACATGGTGGCGAGTGCGGCCGACAACTGCGGGTTGAGGTAGCGCAACATGCCGAATCCTGCTCCGGCAGAGGGCATTGCCGTCCACAAGTTCTCAGCGTCGGCGATCGCGTCGCCGATGTCGTCGGTGGCGGATAACCGGATCGGTGCGACGGTCGTGAACCAACCCACCGTGTGTGACAGATCCGCGTCGATACCGAACTCATGTGCATCGCGACCATGACGCTCGGTGTCGACGATGAGGTCCCCGGTGTCGAGAGCGCGTGTTGCGGCGACACGCAACGCCCCGAGGAGCAGCGACGTGATCCCCACACCGCGGCGGGTGGGTAGATCGGAGACGAGCGACGCCGAGGTTTCCGGAGACAACGTGACGACGTGGCGCCGTTGGTCGGAAACGGTGCCCGACGTGGGGAGCCGACCGGGCACCAGTTCGCCGCCCGGTGCCAGCACCTGCGCCCAATGGGTAGCCTCGTCGAGCAGTGCCGGATCGGCGGCTCGCTCGGTCACCGCGGCGGCGAACGTATGTAGGGGTGTTGGTGTCGGAATCGGTTGCAGCTCAACACCGGTGGCTGCCGTCTCCCAGAGGGTTCGGAGATCCTCGAGCAGGATGCGCCGGGAGACGCCGTCGACGGCGAGGTGGTGAATGACGAGTATCAGTCGTCCCGCGATCGGATCGTCGGGCGAGTCGGTCGTCAACCAGGTCGCGGCGATCATCAGTCCCGTGGCGGGCGACAATCTGCCTGCAGCCCCGGCGGATTCGGCCGACACCGCTGCGGCGAGCGCGTCCGGGTCGTCGAAGATCGATCTGTCGAGCGTGACGATCCGAAGGATGTCGTCGACGTCGACCGATCCGGGGGGCGCACTCTGCATGGTCCAGAGCACACCTGCGACGGTCTGCAACGAACTCCGCAGCGCCTCATGGGAATCGAGCAGTGCACAGACCATCGCGCGGAGAGTATCGGCGTCGAGTTGCGCCGGGGTGTCGACGACGAGCGACTGATTGAACCGGTCGATCGTGCCACCGATCTCACGGAGTCGTTGGACGATCGGCAGGAGCGGAATGGGTGTCGGCCGGGTGGCCGATGCGTCGTCGCTGTTCGACGGAGCGGCAGGAATGGTGTCGTCGATCCACTCGGCGACCGAGCCCAGTCCGGCGACGGTGCGGTGGGTGAAGACATCCCTCGGCGTGAATCGGATACCACGTCGCCGTGCACGATTGACCAGGGTCGTCGAGACGATGCTGTCGCCGCCGAGAGCGAAGAAGTCGTCGTCGACGCTCGGCGGGTCGGCGAGTCCGAGGGTGTCGGCGAAGATGTCGGCGAGCGCGGACTCGATCTCGGTCGTCGGTGTACGACCCTCCGCGGTGCCGACCTCCGGCTCCGGAAGTGCTGCGGCATCGGTCTTTCCGTTGACGGTCAACGGGATCGAGTCGACGATCAGCACGGCCGACGGGACCTCGTGCTCGGGGAGTGCGTCGCGCAGCGCTGCGTGGAGCGATTCAGCGTGCAGGGATTCAGGAGTGACGTTGTCCCCGACGGCGTAGGCCAGGATTCGGTCGGCACCGCTCGGTCCGGGCCGGGTCAGGACGGCGGCGTCGCGCACACCGGGCAGAGCTGCGAGTGCGGCCCGGATCTCCCCGAGTTCGATACGGAAACCACGGATCTTGACCTGCGTGTCCGCGCGACCGACATAGATCAACGCGCCCTGTCTGGTCTGACGGAACAGATCGCCCGTGCGATAGAGCACCTGACCGGTGCCCGAGGGGTCGGCGACGAAACGCGTCGCATGCAACGCCGGACGCTGCAGGTAGCAGGCTGCGACCTGGGGGCCTGCGAGGTACAACTCGCCCACGGCGCCAACGGGTACCCGGCGCAGGTATCCGTCGAGCAGGTGGCCGGTGAAACCTGGTAGCAACGCACCCACATCACTGCCCGTCGTTGCATCGATGATCTGCTGATCGAGCACCAGATACGTTGCGTGGACAGTGATCTCGGTGATGCCGTACATATTGACCAACGTGGTCCGCGGATACCGCCGGGCGAATGATCGTAGGCGCGGCAGGTCGAGCGCCTCGCCACCGAAGATCACGTAGCGAAGCGACTCCAGCGCCGATACGGCCCCAGAAGTCTCACGATGTTCGGTGTCTGCGAGGTCCGCGGCATCGAGGGCGAAGAACGCCGACGGCGTCTGGTTGAGTACGGTCACGCCCCGCTCGCCGATGAGGGCGGCGAAGTCGGCGGGTGAGCGCGTGGTGGCGTGATCGGGCACGACGAGGTGGGCGCCGGTCGAGAGCGGACCCCACAGTTCCCACACCGAGAAGTCGAATGCGTAGGAGTGGAAGAGCGTCCACACGTCGTTCTCGTCGACATCGAACAGTTCCGTCGTGGCGTCGATCAGCGCGACGACGTTGCCGTGCGTCACGGTGACACCCTTGGGCTTTCCGGTCGACCCGGAGGTGAAGATCACATAGGCCGGGTCGGCCGGGGCGAGTTCCGGATCGAAAGCCGTTGTGTCAGTGAGGGAGTCATCTGCTCGCTCGAGGTAGCCGGTGTCGACGATGACCGTCGGGGCGGCGTCGGCGATCGTCGACGCTATGCGCTCAGCCGGATACGCGGGGTCGATCGGAACGTAGGCGGCTCCGCAGCGCAGTACTCCGATGATCGCTGCGACGAGGTCCGTCGAGCGCTCCAGGATCAGCGCAACCGAGTGGCCGCGTCGTACGCCGTCGCGCTGCAGGCGTGCGGCGATCGACGCACTGTGCGCGTCCAGTTCGCGGTAGGTGAGTGTGCGCGTTCCGTCGGATACGGCGGGACGGTCGGCAAAGGTGCGGGCGGTGGCGGCGAAGAAGTCGACAAGGGATCGCCAAGGAGGTGCGACGTCGGGTGCGGGCAGCGCCGGAAGGTCAGTGGATCGGTCCAGACGCAACTGTGCGACGTGACTGCTCGGGGCGTCGACGAGCGCACGCAGGATGGAACTCACGCGTTCTGCCAGATCAGTGACAGTCGGTTCGTCGAAGAGCGCCGCGGCGTACTCGACGCGCAGTCGGATGCCCGCGGAGCGAGCAAGCTCGACGAACTCGAAGGTCAGGTCGAACTTGGCGGTGCGGGAGTGCGGGAAGACGGGTTCTGCACGCACGCCGGTGAATTCGGGGGCGACGATCGGGTCGCGGTACTGGACCATCGTCTGGAACACCGGGTGTCGGCTCAGTGCCCGTTCGGGTGCGAGTGCCGTGACGATCTCGTCGAACGGCACATCCTGCGCGGCGAGGGCCGCGACGTCGGTCTCCCTGACGCGGAGCAGTACCTCGAGGAGTGTCGGATCACCGGAGAGGTCGGTGCGCAGCGGCAGCGTGTTGACGAACATGCCGATCAGCGACTCCACGGACGCCGACGACCGGCCGGCCACCGGGGTACCGACCACGATGTCGTTGCCTGCTCCGGACGCGTTGAGCGCGAGTGCCACCGCGGCATGCGCTGCCATGAATACGGTCGCGTCGAGTGCCCGGACGGCCGAGCGGAGCCCGCCGAGAACGTCGGCGTCGATGACGATCTCGACTTGGCCGCCAACGGGATCCGGGTCGGTCGGCCGCGGACGGTCGTAGGGCAGGTCGAGTTCGGCTGGTGCGTCGGCTAGTTGGTCTCGCCAGTAGTCGAGCTGGCGGCGCACAAGTGATCGGGGATCGTCGACGGTGCCCAGTCGCTCGATCTCGGCAAGGGTGTGATCGGCGTACTGGAGCTGCGGCGCGGCAACCGGCGTGCCGTTGTACCCGGCGGCGAGCTCGTCGAAAAGTGTTGCTGCCGACCATTCGTCCGCGGCGATGTGATGCACCGTGAGGAGTAGCACCGCCGAAGCGTCGGAGATGCGTAGGAGATCGGCGCGCAGGGGCAGATCCGCCGACAACTCGAAGGGGCGCCCGATGAGACTGTCGATCGTCCCGTCGAGATCCTCGGGTTCGATGTGATGGTCGTCGATCAGCACCCTCGCGCCGTCGATCCGGTCGACGACCTGAGCGTCGTCGACGATCCGAGTGCGCAGCGTCTCGTGGCGTTCCACGATGCCGTCGAGAGCGCGTTGCAGTTGCGCCGCATCGATTGGTCCATCGAAACGGACGGCGAACGGAATCGTGTACGCGGCGTCGCCGATCCCGCTCTGGAAGGCAAGTCGGCGCTGTGCCGGCGAGAGCGGAATGCGTTCGGGGCGTTGCGTTGGCACCGCTGCCGCATTGTCAGTGACGCCGGTAGTCGTGATTTCGGCGCTGTCGTCCGCGAACAGGGCCGCGAGGTCGGCGAGTCGCGGGTGGGCGAAGACCTCGGCAACGCCGACCACGCGTCCGGTTGCCACGCGCAGCCTGGTCAGCACACGTGTCGCCGACAAAGAGTGGCCACCGAGGTCGAAGAAGTTATCGTCGACGCTCGGCCGTGCGGTGTCCGCGGCGTCGAGGCCGAGGACGTCGGCGACGGTGTCGACAACGAGCCGCTCGAGGTCGGTGCTCGGCTCACGTCGAGAGGCTGTGCGCGGCGAGGTCGGAGCGGGAAGCGCCCTGCGGTCGGTCTTTCCACCCGGTGTGCGGGGCAGCGAGTTGAGTCGTGTCCACGTGGCCGGGATCATCGCTGCGGGCAACGCAGCGACGAGTTCGGCCGGGACGGCGTCGGGGGCCTGAGCTCCGGCAACGTAGACGTCGAGGCGAGTGTGTCCGTCATGATCCTGGCCGGCCACCGCCACGGTGTCGTCGACGCCGTCGAGTGCGAGGACGGCCTGTTCCACCTCGCCGAGTTCGACGCGGGTGCCGCGGATCTTGACCTGTGAGTCGGCTCGACCGAGCAGTTGCAGGCTGCCGTCCGGAGTGATCAGCCCACGATCGCCGGTGCGATACATCCGGTCGCCGGACCCTGCCGGGTTGGCGACGAATCGCGTTGCCGTCCAGTCGGAATGGCGGTGGTAGCCCCGTGCGAGTTGGACGCCGGTGATGTACACCTCGCCGGGACGTCCGACTGACACCGGATGCAGGTGGCGGTCGAGTAGGACGACACCTGCGCCCGGAACCTGCGTGCCGACGGTGATCGTGCCGACCCCGGCAGTGACATCTGTGGGGGCGGTGTCGCCAGGGGTGCTGGAGATGTCGCTCGAGTCGAAGCGGATCGTCGCGGTCCTGACGTCTCCCGCGACCTCCGACGACCCGTACGAGTTCACGACTTCTTCTGCAGCGCAGGCGAGTCGAGCAGCAGTGGTGTCGGGAAGCGGCTCACCGGAGACGATCCAGCGGCGTATCGACGCGGTCGGTTCGGGTCGCGCTGGTTTTTCAGAGGCTGGGCTGTCGGGGGCCAGGTCGACGATTGCTCTCGCCAACGACGGCACGGCCGTGACCTGGTCGACGGCGTGACGGTCGACCAGCTCGACGAGTGCCATCGGGTCGCGCGCGGACGCGTCGTCCGCGATGGCGACCGTTGCGCCTGCCGCCAGTGCGCCGAGGATCTCCGTGATGCCGTCGATGAACGCGATGGCGCTCTTGGCGAGCACGACGGATCCGTCCCACCGCTGCGCGGCCCACGCGATGCGATTCGCCAGCGCCGCAGCGGTACCCACCACGCCTTTCGGCGTTCCGGTCGATCCTGACGTGTAGATCAGATACGCGGCGGACTCGGGATGCGGCGTGTGCGGGGCTCGTTCGGGCGAATCGACGGCGTCGGCGCGTATCTCGGCGAAGGTCTGCTCGTCGAGCACGAGTGCGGGAGCGGCGTCGTCGAGCATGAATCGAATACGAGCCGGAGGGTAGGTCGGGTCGATCGGTGCGACGACCGCACCGAGACGGGCAACGGCAAGGATCGCGACGACCATGTCGATGCCACGCGGTAATGCCACTGCGACAACGGATTCGGGTTCGATACCGCGGGCGCTCAGTACGTGAGCGGTTCGCGCCGCGAGCACATCCAGCTCGCGGTAGCCGACGCGTCGGTCACCCGAGACGAGTGCGGTTCGTCGTGCACGACGCTGCGCGGCATCCGAGATCTGCTGGGCCACGGGAACATATGGCAGCGATTCTGAGGGGAGCGATTCTGACGGCGTGGTTGTGGCGGGCGGCGTCGTGGCGGGCGGGTTCACCGTGAGGCGACCCAGGAGTTCCTCACGCGAGTGCGCGAGCATAGTCAGCCAGGCGACAACCTCGTCGAGCAGATGCGGGTCGGCTCCACGGCGTTCGAGTACCAGCCCGATCGAGGGGTCGTCCTCGACGAGAAGCGTTGCGGTGAAGTCGTTGTCGTCCTCGATGTGGGGGCGCACATCTCCGCGAGGGAAGCTCTCGAACACGACGAGCGACGAGATCGGGCCGCCGAGGTCGACTGCCGAGATGATGTCGGCCGGCGGCACGTGGTGGCTGCCGAGTAGGGCGAGTTGCTCGCGCTGCAGTCGTGTCAGCGCGCTGCCGACGGTCTCGGTCGGATCGATGCGCACCCGAACCGGGATCGTGTTGATGAGCATGCCGACCATCTCGTCGACGCCGGGCACCGAGGGATCCCGTCCCGAGACAACCGTTGCGAACACGACGTCGTCGCTGTCGTTTCGGTCAGCGAGGACAAGCGCCCACGCCAGTTGGATGACGGTGTTGAGCGTCGCCGACGACTGCGTCGCCACGTCACGCAACGCGGCCGATACGTCGACGCTCAGGTGTGCGCGTAACGGCACGCTTGGCGTGGTCGGCTCGACGATGTCGATGATCGTCGACGCCTCGACATCCGCGAGGACCTCGACCCACGGACCGACATCGCGACCCCGTGAGGCAATCCAGCGTGCGTAGTCGCTGATCGGGCGTACCGGCGCGAGCGCGTCGCCACGGTACGCGCGCACGATCTCGCTGAACATCAGGTGCAGCGACCACCCGTCCAAGGCCACGTGGTGTGCCACGACGAACAGCCAGCGAGGGCGGCCGGACTCGGTCACGAGTGTAAAGCGCAGTGGCGGAGGAGAACTCAGTGCGATGCCGGTCGTTCGGGCATCTGATCGCAGTGTGTCGAGTCCGTCGTCGAGCGTGGCGATGTCGACGACGGGCAGCTGCACCTCGACCGCGGTGTGCACGCGCGCGACGGGTTCGCCGGTCCGTCGACGTGTGTACGAGGTCCGCAGCGTCGCGTGTCGAGAGGTGACAGTGGCGATTGCCTCACGAAGGCGGTCGACGTCGACCTCCTGCGGGAGGACGGTCGTGAGATCGAGGTCGGCGAGGATCAGATACGGATCGACGTCATCGGCGCCACGGGGTGCCGTCGATCGGTAGACGATCGCTTCCTGCAGACCGGTGAGGGGTAGGACGTCTTCGAGCGCTGCGCTCACAGCAGGTCACCCTCCATCAGTTCGTTGAGTTCGTCGTCGTCAATCCCCGCGGTAGTGGCGCCCGCCCGGTCTGCAGAGAACTGTTGGTCTGTCGGGAATTGCGGGTCTGTCGATAATCGCTGGTGGCCGCGTTCTGCGTTGGTGAGGCTGCGCGCGACCGCGGCCAGGCCCTCGACGGTGGGGTGGTCGAAGATTTCCAGTGGTGTGACCTCCCAGCCGGCCGATGCCGCGGCGCTGACCACTCGCACGGCGACGATGCTGTCGCCGCCGAGCGTAAAGAAGTTGTCCTCCGCACCGACCGCGGGAAGTCCGAGCACCGAGGCGAATACGTCGGCGAGCGCGGTCTCGACAGGACCCGACGGCGGCCGCGATCGCGCGGCCTGCGCGGCATAGTCGGGGGCGGGAAGTGCTCGTCGATCGATCTTGCCGTTGGGCGTGAGGGGAAACTCATCGAGCACGATGAGTGCTGACGGCACCATGTAGTCGGGGAGGACCTTGGCTATCTCGCTCCGCCACGACTGTGCCAGCGCTGTGTTGTCAGCAGAGTCTGTGTTGTCAGCCGAGCTGCTGTCGGAGTGCGTGGTGACGTAGCCGACGAGTCGCCCGTCCACGGAGGTCACCACCGCGCCTGCGACGGCGGGGAGCGCGGAGAGGGCGGTCTCGATATCGCCGAGTTCGACACGGAACCCGCGAACCTTGACCTGGTGGTCGGTGCGGCCCAGGCAGTCGAGCCGTCCGTCCTGGCGGATGCGCGCCAGATCTCCGGTGCGATACATGCGCGCGCCGTCGGTGAACGGGTCGGCGACGAATCGGGCGGCGGTCATGCCGGGCAGACCGCGGTATCCGCGAGCGAGTCCGTCGCCGCTGAGATAGAGCTCGCCGACGCGTCCGACGGGCACCGGGTGCAACGTCGAATCCAGCACGCGGACAACGGTATTGGCGATCGGTGTGCCGATGGTGACGTCGGTGTCGTCGTCGACCTCAGCCGTCGTCGACCAGATCGTCGTCTCGGTCGGTCCGTACATGTTGCGCACCGACCGCGCGGAAGCGACGAGACCGCGAGCGACGTCGGACGGCAACTGCTCGCCGCCGACGAGGACGTCGACATCCGCCAGTGCGGACCCCCATCCCGCACCGAGAAATGCCGACCACAACGACGGCGTGGCCTGGACGACGTCCGGCCGGTGTCGCGAGATGAGCGCCGCGAGTCGCGCCGGATCGTGGATGTCGTCGTTGTCGGCAAGAACCACACATGCTCCCGCCGACAGCGGCACGAGTGTCTCCAAGAGTGCGATGTCGAACGAGATCGTCGTCACCGCCAGCAGAGACCTGCTCGGCCCCAGGCCTAGTCCACTGACCATGTGATCGGTGAAGTTCCGCAGGGCACGGTTCGGGATCACCACACCCTTCGGTGTGCCTGTCGAACCCGACGTGTAGATCAGGTAGGCGGCGGCGTCGCCGGTTGGGTCGTCAGAGTTGCCAACAGGGTCGTCCGACATGGTCGTGACCGGCAGCTGGCGCGGATCGGATAGGCGCCGGATCTGAACATCGCGGTTTCCGGATGCCACGACGGCGAGTTCGGTGATGGCGGGTTCGATGACGGCGACAGGTGCGGCGTCGGCGATGCTGGCTTCTCTGCGGTCGGCGGGAAATCCCGGATCGAGCGGGAGAAAGGCTGCGCCACTACGCATCACAGCGACCAACGCGACGATGAGGTCGATGCCACGGGGGAGTGCGATCGCGATGACCGAGTCGGGAGCAACCGGCCCCAGCCGTGCGACGAGTTCGTCTGCGCGACGATTGAGTTCGCGGAAATCAATGGCGTCGTCGCCGAATCGCACCGCGATCGCATCGGGTTCGGCGGTCGCGATGCGGGCATCGAGCGGGGTCGGGTCGATCGGTGCTGTCGTGCCGGACCGGAGAACGTCGACGCGTGCCCGGTCGGTTGCCGGCGCACCGGGTTCTGGCACATCGGCTTCACGCACATCGGATACGTGGTCGACGATCCGCATGGCGCCGACGGGACGTGTTGGCTCACGCAGGAATTCGCCGACGAACGCCGCAAGCGACTCGGCGATCCGAGCGGCGTGTGCTCGGCTGTAGATGGCGGCGTCGGCGTCGAGTGTGAGTTCCAGGTCGGAGCGGTCGGACTCCGTCGATCCGAGGTCGAGTGCGGTGATCGAGAGATCGACGACCGGACCACGACGCAGCGAGCGGACCGTTGCGGTAATTGAGTCGGCTGAGTCGGCTTCTGCGGAGCCCTGGGTCCCGGAATCGAAGGTGACGGTGGAGCCGAACGGCTTGACGTTCACCGTCGGTCCCACGACACCGTCGACAGCGCGGCGTCGTGCGTCGCGGAGGATGTCCTCGCCGCGATAACGCGCATGGGGAGCGATCCGGCGAATCCCCGCGGCGGCGTCGGCGGCGAGCTCGTCGGCCGTCACCGCAGGTGCGACCGCAACGCGCAGCGGGACGACGTTGACCGTCGTGCACACGACATTGGCTGTGGGAGAGCCGAATCGGTTCATCATCGGGAAGCCGATCAAGACGTCGTCGCTGCCGGTCACGCGCGCGCAGAAGGCCGCAACTGCGGCGACGAGACGATCCGGAGACATCGCGGCCCCGCCCGCACCGCCGACTACGGCACGAGTCGTGTGCACAGCGGCTGCGATTCGATGGCTACGCGGCGCGTCGCCCAAGGTCAGGGGACCACTGATCCCCGTGAGCTCGCGGCTCCAGAATTCTGCGCTCGCACCGGCATCGGGTTCCGGCGGAAGGTCGACGACGCTCCCGAGGCGTCGGCGATCATCCGGATCCGCGTAGAGGCGGCCGATGCGTCGAACGAGCAGACCGAGGCCGTAGGCATCGATCACGATGTGATGTGCGACAAGGAGTAGTGCCGTGCGTCCGCCCGCATGCAAGATCTCGACGACTGCGCACGGGCCGGATGCGGGGTCTATCGCCAGCTGGACCGCGGCTTGCGCATATTCATCGATTGCGTCGGCGTCGTCGCCGAGATCACGATCGGCGACCTCGATCGGTGCGCCGAGCTCGACAGTCACGTCGCCGTCCTGTTCGGAGAACACCCCGCCCTGTTCGGAGAAGATCGAGTGCAATCCGTCGGCTTCAGCGACCGCTTGGCGGACAGCGGCGGAGAGGCGACCAGGTTCGGGCTGAGCGTCGAAGTCGACGAGCTGACCAATGGTGAACACATCGGGGTTCGGCGCGACTCGATGAGCGAACCACAATCCCTGCTGCGCCGACGTGGCGCGCATCAACACCCCACCCGGGCAGTCCGTAATGCGGCGATCTCAGGCAATCGACGACAGCAGCCAACCATGAACAGTTAGCTTACCCTAGCCTTAGGGAAGCGTAGGGGCGGGCCTCTTCTCTATATTTGGTAAGCCTATGCTTACCAGAGAACGAGCCTCGATGCTCGCGATTCACTGCACGTCATCAGAGAGGACGGCATGGCCACAACGAATACGGTACTCACCCGAGAACGAATCATCGCCGACATTGCCGGCATCCTGGGTGTGGACGAGAGCGAAATCACCGATGACACAAACGTTCTCGACGTCGGTCTGGACTCGGTTCGGCTGATGTCACTGATCGAGCGTTGGCGTGCCGCAGGTGCCCACAGGGCTGATCTGGTGAGTATGGCCGCCGATCCGGTCGTCGGCTCCTGGGTTCGTGAGCTCACCGCGGAGAGCGTTTCCGGCGCCAACGAGGGAGGGCTCCGATGAGCGACGCCACCCGTAGCGGGCGACTGATCAGTGAGACAGCCGACGTCGTCGTGGTCGGCGGCGGACCGGGAGGGTCGACGGTCGCGACACTGCTGGCTCGCAGCGGCCACCGCGTGGTGCAGTTGGAGAAGGAGTCGTTTCCCCGGTACCAGATCGGCGAATCACTGCTTCCCTCAACGATTCACGGCGTATGCCGACTACTCGGCGTCGACGAGAAGATCAAGAACGCGGGATTCATGCACAAACGTGGCGGCAGCTTCCGCTGGGGCAAGAATCCGGTGCCGTGGAACTTCCTGTTTGCCATCTCGCCGGAGTTCGCGGGTGAGGGGTCATACGCGTACCAGGTCGAGCGCATGAAATTCGACCAGATTCTGCTCGAGAACGCCGCGGAGCAGGGAGTCGACGTGCGGCAGCGCAGCAGGGTCAACGGGACCATCACCGACGAGACCGGCCGCGTCACGGGTGTCCGGTACGTCGACGCCGAGCGGGTCGAGCACCGGATCGACGCGAAGTTCGTCGTCGATGCGTCGGGTAACACGACGCGATTGTCGAAACATGCAGGTGGAGAACGGATTTACTCCGACTTCTTCCAGAACGTCGCGGTGTTCGGATACTTCGAGAACGGCAAGCGCTTCCCCGCGCCGGACAGCGGCAACATCCTGTGCGCAGCGTTCGACGAGGGATGGATGTGGTACATCCCGCTGTCGGACACGCTGACCAGCGTCGGAGCCGTGATCTCGCGCGACAAGGCCGAGCACGTGCTCAACGCGCAGGAAGAGACGCTGCTGCACTACGTCGATCGCTGCGAAATCGTGAAGGACATGCTGTCCGACGCCACACGCGTCACCGAGGGCACCTACGGTGAGATCCGAATCCGCAAGGACTATTCGTATGCCAATACCCGCTTCTGGGGCAACGGCATGGTGCTCGTCGGCGATGCCGCGTGCTTCATCGATCCGGTGTTCTCCACCGGAGTTCATCTCGCGACCTACTCGGGTGTGCTGGCGGCGCGGTCGATCAACAGTGTGCTGGCAGGTGCGATGACCGAGGAGCGGGCGTTCACCGAGTTCGAGGGTCGGTACCGTCGCGAGTACGCGGTCTTCTATGAGTTCTTGTCGGCCTTCTATGACATGGAACAGTCCGAGGACTCGTACTTCTGGAAGGCGCGCAAGGTCACCAATTTCGACCGCAACGACATGACCGCATTCGTGTCGCTGGTCGCGGGCGCCTACTCCGGCGAACAGGCCCTCACCGACCCGGAACAGATCATCGAGCGGTTCTCGGCATCGACGGCAGCTCTCACCGAGGCTGCCGAGCGAACCGGCGGCATGGACACCGACTCCGGCCAGCGGATGGGGCATCTCTTCGGTACGCAGGTCGTGCGTGACGTCATGGAGGAGATGAACGCGTTCCAGGCACGCGGGGCAGTCGGTACCGACGGGACCGAACCGCCACTACTCGACGGTGGGCTTGTTCCATCGGCCGACGGCCTGAGCTGGGCCGAACCCGCCCCGGCTACCGTCTGATCGGCCAACGCCCGCCATGCTGACAGCGTTGGCGCTGCTTCTCGGAACGGCACTCGTGTGCGGAGCGATCGCGCGTCGACTCGGATTCCCCTCGATGGCAGGCGAATTGGTCGCGGGCGTGCTGCTCGGTCCGTCGGTCCTCGGCATGGTGGCACCGCACGTCACGGGAGTGGTCGTCAACGCAGACGGCACGCCGACCACGGCGATATCCGCGGTCGGCACGCTCGCCGTGGTGTTGCTCGTCGGACTCGCAGCGACGGAACTCGACGGTCCGTTCCTGCGCGGGAACGCGCGCAAGATCGGCGTCATCAGCGGTGTCTCCTTCGTGATTCCGCTCGTCGCAGGCATCGGACTCGGACTGGTGCTGCCTGCCCGATATCTCGGCGACGGTACGAACACGGGTGACGGCACGAGCACAACAGAATTCGCGGTTCTGCTCGGTGTCGCGATGTCGGTCAGTGCGATTCCCGTGATCGCCCGGATCCTCGGAGATCTGGACCTGCTGCGGACGAGGCTCGGTCGGCTCATCCTGTCGGCGGGCACTCTCACCGACCTTGCCGCCTGGGTGGCGCTCGCGGCGGTGTCAGCCATGGTCACCGTGGGGTTGCGCGGCTGGCACCTGCCGTTGACGCTGGTGGCGATGATCGGTTCGATTGCCGTGGCGCTTGTCGCGCGACCGGTGATCGGACGTCTGCTGACCCGCTTGGAATCCGGTGGCCACGATGCGCAGTCGGCAGCGGTGATGGTGATCACGATGGTCGCCGGTGCCGCGGCGACCGACGCGATGCATCTCGAGGCTGTTCTCGGCGCACTGCTCGCCGGGATCGCCTGTGGTCGACGTCCCGAGCGCGTCGTGGCGCCGCTCCGCTTGGTCACCACGGCTGTGCTTGCGCCGGTGTTCCTCGCCTCGGCCGGCCTACACGTCGACCTGAGGGCTCTCGCTTCTCCGGGTGTAGCCGGAGTGGCGGTCGGCGTGATCGCCGTCGCCGTCGTCGCCAAGCTGCTTGGCGGCTACCTCGGGGCTCGCCTCGCGCGATTGTCCCGGTGGGAGTCGATGGCGGTCGGAAGCGGACTCAACGCTCGCGGGGTCGTCGAGATCATCATCGCAACAACAGGATTGAGTCTCGGAATCTTCAGCGAGGAGACCTACATGATCGTCGTCGTCATGGCGGTGGTCACGTCGGTGATGGCCGGACCGATGGTCGCGGCCGCAGCACGACGATGCCGCCCGGACGCCGGCAGGTCAGACCTCGTCGGTGCCGAGAGCGCGCAGCACGGTACGTAGCTTGGCCGTGGTCTCCGCCACTTCCGCGTCGGGATCGGAGTCGGCAACGATCCCGCCACCCGCCCAGGTCGCCAGAGCTCCTGTGCGCGAGTCGATTTCGCCGCATCGGATAGCCACGAGCCACTCGCCGTCCCCGGGGGTCAGGCCGTCGGGCCCGCGCAGTACTCCCGGGCGGTCGTCAGGAGAGAGACTTCCGACGCACCAGCCGACTGCGCCGCCGTAGAAACCGCGGTCGCCCTCCGTCGCGAGGATGTACTCCCTGGCTGCGCCGGTGGGAGTTCCGCACACCGCAGGTGTGGGATGCACGGCGATCGCGAGGTCGAGAGCCGTTGTCGACGGGTCGGCGAGCTCGCCGACGATCGGCGTCCCCAGGTGCCACATCGACGACGTGCCCACGATGCTTGGCGCATCGGGTACGTCGAGTCGGGTGCACAGCGGTGCGAGCGCGCTGCGCAGAGCATCGATAACGAAACGGTGCTCGTCGAGATCCTTCGCCGATGAGTTCAGCGTCGCGGCGCGCTCGGCGTCGACGCTGGGGTCGTGATGCCGTGGCGTGGAACCGGCGAGCGGGTGAGCGCTCACCTGACGTCCGCGTCGTCGTACGAGTACCTCGGGACTCGCGCCCACGAGATGTCGGCCTCGGTAGGCGTCTCCCGCGGGAGTGAGCTCTGTGCGGAAGAGTCCCGAATGCGGGTTCTGTGCGGCGAGGGCGGCCAGGAACACCTCCGGTGTCAACCTTGGCGTGGTGTGCAACAACAGCTTTCGTGCGAGCACCACCTTGGCCAGCGGAGTGGTCGAGTCGGCGAGCACTGTGACCGCTGCTGCGACCCTGGCACGGTGTTCTTCGCGGAGCGGTTCCGCCGCGACCACGCGGGCTTCAGTGATCGGGCCCGCTGCCGTGGCTGGCCTTGGTGCGGGCCAGGAGTTCGGCGGCACGTCGAAGCGGATGTGTGCGGGGGCGGTCAGCGCGCTCGGTGCGTCTGTGTTGAATGCGAGAGCACCGACGATCGCTGAGTGCTCGCCCCGTGCGAGTGACTCGGCTGCGCGCGAGGGATCGTCGAACGAAGCCACAGCACCGCTGGCAGAACAGTGATAGTCGAGTCCGTAGACCTCGAAATGGTCTGCGGCGGCGGTTGATTCGTCGATGAGCGCCGAATGCGCGTCGGAACCGTCCACGGGCCCTGGCGAGGTCGAAAGTGTCATGGTGCCGGTCGTCCTCCTCGTTCGATGCGGACTCGGTGTGTGCTGATGCCTGCTGATGTGTGCGAGGTTTCGCGTCGCGGGGGGTACATGAACGCAAGCTGATGATTAGGTTAGACTCACCTAGCATTGCGTGCGGCATTGGCCCACGGAAATCACGACGATCTAGGGAGTGGCGCGTGTGTAGTGAGCGGAACTCCGAACTCGATATCGCTGGCATCGGATTCGGACCGTCGAACCTGGCTTTGGCCATCGCGGTCGAGGAGTACAACGACAAGTGCGCGGTACGCAACGACAACGGCACGGCACGCGATGGTGGCATCCAGGCCCGGTTCTTCGAGAGGAAGTCCCAGTTCGGGTGGCATCCCGGCATGCTCCTGCCCGGAGCGACGATGCAGGTGTCGTTTCTCAAAGATTTGGTGACGCAACGTAATACGTCGAGTTCGTACTCGTTTCTGAGCTACCTCAACGAGCACGATCGTCTGGGCCACTTCATCAATCGTCAGGATTTCTTCCCACTGCGCGTCGAATTCCACGACTACCTCCGGTGGGCGGCGGAACGCGTGTCGGTACCGGTCGACTACGGCTCGGAGATCAGCTCGGTCACGTTCGCCGACGGCGCGTTCGACATCGCCTCGACGTCGGGCGAGAGCGTGCGGGCGCGAAACCTGGTCCTCGGCGGAGGGTTGCGGGCGAAGCTGCCCGCAGGTGTCGTCGCAGGCCCGCGGGTATTTCACAACCATCACGTGCTTCCCAACCTGGCCAAGCTCCCGCCCCTGACGCACCGCAGGTTCGCCGTGATCGGCGCGGGTCAGAGTGCCGCGGAGGTTGCTGCCTTTCTGCACGAAACGACCGGCGCCGAAGTGCACGCCGTTTTCTCCAAGTACGGCTACACGCCGGCCGACGACAGTCCCTATGCCAATCGCATCTTCGACGCCGAGGCCGTCGACGAGTACTTCACGGCTGAGCCGGCGTGGCGCGACCGTCTGCTCCAGTACCACCGCAGCACGAACTACTCGGCGGTCGATCCGGTCCTGATCCAGGACCTGTACGGACGCGAGTACACCGAGCGCGTATCGGGCAATCGCCGCCTCTTTGTACACGGCGCGACCGAGGTCACTGACCTCGACGAGACCGACGACGTCGCACGGCTGCGCATCGCGCACCGCACGACGGGTGAGGTCATCGACCTCGACTGCGACGCCGTCGTGTTCGCGACCGGATTCGAGCCGACGCCTGTCGCGGACATGCTCGGCGATCTGGCTGCGCACTGTGCGGCCGATCAACACGGCCGACCCGTACTCGACCGCGCGTACCGGCTGCAGACCTCCCCGGAGATCACCGGGCAGATCTTCGTACAGGGCAACTCAGAACACACACACGGGCTCACGTCGACGCTACTGTCGAATGTGGCCATCCGATCGGGGGAGATCCTCGACGCCGTCGTGGGTCGCGGATCGAACCAACCGCTCCCGACGGCCGTACCCGTTGGCCATAGCGCTTCTGGCGCTTGAGTTTTCGAGAGGTGAGCAACGTGACCGGCATCGACGCCGCGCAGGGGCAGGATTTGAGTCCCCATCCGACCGAGATCAAGTTGACCATGTACGACCTGCTGCCACGTACGGTCGAGGTGGTCGAAACCATCGACTCGAGTCCGGACATGCGTCGAGTGCGGTTCTCCATCAGCGCACCCGAGAGCTTCATCGTGGTGCACATGGCACCCGACGACCACATCAAACTGTTCTTCCCGGATCCGGAGAGCGGCGAGATAGTCATGCCGGGCGTCGGCGCCGAGGGTATGCGACTGCCCACCGAGGGTAAGTTCCCGATCTACCGTGACTACACCATTCGGGCCTTCGACCGTGAGAGCGGCGTACTCGACATCGATTTCGTGCTGCACGATCACGGTGTCGCCGGAAAATGGGCGGGAACCGCGGTTGCGGGCGATCGACTCGGAATGCTGGGTCCGCGCGGCTCCCACATTTACCCGACCGGCTACGACTGGTACCTGCTCGGTGCCGACGACACGGCGCTACCTGCTCTCGCACGCTGGTTGGAAGAACTACCCGACGACAAGCCGGTCATCGCCTTCGCCGAGGTCACCGGATCCGAGACGGAGATCGACCTTCCGCAACGGCCGAACGCCCGGGTGCGCTTCGTCCATCGTGGCGCAGATCAGTCGGGCAGGGGCACGAACCTCCTGCGCGCGGTGGAGGAATTGGACCTCCCCGAAGGCAACTTCTACAGCTGGTTCGCGGGTGAAGCGTTGTCGCTCAAGCCGATTCGACGTCATCTGCGCCGCGAGCTCGGTCGGCCCAAGGACTGCGTCAAGGTCGACGGATACTGGCGCACCGGAACCGTCAACCTCGACCACCACGTCGAGGACGACGAGGCGTCGGAGTAGCTGCAGCGGGGTACGAGGCACGGGAGTAAACCCCGCTCGGGCGAGAGGGGTTCGTCCGGACCCTCCGATCAACCGATGAGGGGCGCCAGGGTCTGGCCGAGGAGTGTCACGCGGCCGGGGACGTGTCCGTTGGCGGGAGAGTTGACCGTCACGCCGTCGATTCCGCTCTCCAGGAGTGTCGAGTAGCGCTCTGCAACCTGTTCGGGACTACCGACGATTGTCGATGCTCGACGTACCTCTGCCGCCGGATTGCGTGCGAGATACGCCTCGAATTCAGCGGTGGCCTGCTCCTCTGTGGGCGCAATGCAGGCCGAGGTCTGCGTGGTCACCGTGATCTCCGACCGATCGCGACCAAGCCGTTCGCAGTGAGCGGCAAGAACGTCGAGCTTTCTCGGGAGATCCTCCGGCGCGGCGATGAGGTTGGACTCGTCGGCGTACTGAGCGACCATCCGCAACGTCTTCTTCTCGCCACCGCCACCGATCATCACCGGGATACGGCCAAGTGGCGCAGGGGAATTGATTGCCTCTTCGACCTGATACCACTTGCCGTCGAGTGAGGGCCGCTCGCCGCGCAACATCGGCAGGATGATCTGCAGTGCTTCTTCGAGCTTCTCGAATCGATCGGTGAAGGTACCGAATTCGAAGCCCAGCGACTGATGCTCGAACTCGAACCACCCGGCTCCGATCCCGAGTTGAGCACGACCACCCGATACGACGTCGACCGCGGTGACGCTTTTCGCCAGCAGCGTCGGGTTCCGGTAGGTGTTGCCGGTGACCAGCGAGGACAGACGCACCCGCGAGGTGTGCTGGGCGAGTGCCGAGAGCAGTGTGTAGCACTCGATCATCGGCTCGTCCGGGGCGCCGAGGATGGGCAGTTGGTAGAAGTGGTCCATCACGAGGACGGTGTCGAAGCCTGAGTTCTCCGCTTCGAGGGCCTGCGCGACGATGGTGGGGAAGAGCTGGTCGGGTGCAGTGTCGGGGTAGGTGAAGTTCGGGATCTGGTAGCCGAGTGTCGTCACCTCGTCGACGCTACGCCGAACCACCGACCTGGCGGGCGAGCGAGGCGATCGTCTCGATGAGGTGATCGAACACGGCATCGACGTCGGTTGCTGTTGCGATTCGCGCATTCGGGGTTCCGCCCCACATGCCGCGCTCGTCGGCAACGGTCATCCCGCGGGTCAGGGCTCCGGTGAGCTCGACACCGACCTGGGCGGGCACAGTGTCGGCGATCGCGGGGTCGAGCGCGACCATAGCGGCGAACGGATCGTGCAGATGAGCGAGGTAGCCCTCGTCGTGGGCTTCGTGGAACTCCAGGTAGAAACGCATCGCGTCGACGAGGTGACGCACGACCGCATTGTCGGCAACCGATCGGATGCCGGCTTCGTCTGTCGGATCGAGATACTCGACGGGACTGCTGCCTGCCGCGGCCGCGAGGCGAACCAGATGATCGGGGAGAAGTGCGACGGTCTCGGTGAGATCGAGAGGACAGACGATCGGGGCGGGCGCACCGTCGACGCCGAACGCGGCGAAGACCTCGGCGGCGGCCTCCGGGTCGACGGCGATGTTCCACTCGGCGACAGGCGTGGTGTTGCCGTGGACATGAAACGCGCCACCCATGATGACCAGCCGACGCAGTCGTCGTGGCAGGCTCGGGTCGCGTCGTATCGCGGTGGCAAGCGACGTGAGTGGTCCGGTGACCAGCCCGACCAATTCTCCGTCGTGTGCCTGAGCGGCGTCGAGCCAGGCGTCTGCTGCGTCCGTGTCGGCGACGACGAGATCGGATGTGGGCAACTCTGCGTATCCGACGCCCAGCGGTCCGTGTGTGTCCTCGGTGGTCATCAGTGGTGCGACGAGCGGACCGTCGGGTCCGCGATGTACCGGAATCTCGCCTCGCTCGCACAGCGACAACCAGGCCAGGTTGTTGGCGGCGACCACGTCGACCGGGACGTTGCCCGCGGTACTCGCGATCCCCACGATGTCGACATCGGTGCGGGCAAGTAGGTACAGCAGTGCGACCGAATCGTCGATACCGGTGTCGCAGTCGAAGAACAGTCGCTGGGTCACGACACAATTCTGATGGATTCACGACGGATACGTACGGTCGGGTTCATGGCAACGTACACAACGGCTTTCGAATGGACGGAGACAAATCGGGAATGGCTGATCGAGAACCCGATCAGGATCGTGGGGTACGTGATCGTTGCGCTGGTGGTGCGGTTCGTATGTAACCGGCTCATCGACCGCGTCACACGGCGTCCACCAGGGGAGAGGGCCGAACGCGGAGGGAAGGGTTCGACGCCGCTGCTGCTGCGCCACCTGCGTGACCGCGCACCTTCTGGAGCCAGCAGGGCAGTGATCAACCAGCGACGCTCGCAACGGGCCCGCACCATCGGTTCGGTGTTGAAGTCGGTTGTGTCGATCGTGCTTCTCACCTGGGCGGCGCTGGCGATACTGTCCGTTCTGGGTGTGAATATCGCGCCGTTCATCGCCTCCGCAGGTGTGATCGGCCTCGCCATTGGATTCGGCGCTCAGAATCTCGTGCGCGACTTCGTGACGGGGATTTTCATGCTGCTCGAGGATCAGTACGGGGTCGGTGACGTTGTCGATCTCGGCGAGGCCGTGGGGGAGGTCGAATCGGTCGGTCTTCGGATCACCACGGTGCGCGACGTCGACGGCACGCTCTGGTTTGTGCGCAACGGGGAGATTGCGCGCGTCGGCAACATGAGCCAGGAGTATGCGGTTGCCCGCGTCGAACTGCCTGTCGCGCTCACCGCGGATGTCGACAGGGCACAGGAAGTGGCACTCACCGCTGCGCACGCCGCAGTGGAGTCGGATGCGCTCTCCGAGCATGTGACCGGCGAACCCGACATGCTCGGCGTGCAGGAACTCTCTGCCGATCAACTGATCCTGCGAATGACGGTCACCACAAAGCCCAACTCGCAGTGGAAAGTTCAGCGGACACTGCGCCGCGAGATCCTGCGGGCCTACGACGAGCATGGAATCGAATTGCCGTATCCGCGGGGCCAATTGCTCACCGCGTCACCGAACTAGCGGCAGCAGGGGCTTGGCACTCGAGGCTGGGCGACCGATCGAGCGACCACGTCTGCCCCGCCACCGGGGTGTGGTGGCGGGGTGTGGACGGGTTGCGGCACAACCTGATTCGACGGCTCGCCCGGCTAGTTGGGCTAGCGTGTCGGCCGGGTTGGCGCGGTGGTCGGGTGACCGTTGGTCAGGCGGCGTCGGCCAGCGGTGGGTCGACTCCTCCTGGTGGGTCGACGTCGTCGAGCCACCAGGGGCTAGCTGGTGGGGCCGGGCCTGTTGGTGCGTCCGGGTCTGTGGACGGGTCGGGGTCGGGTGGATCAGTGAGGTTCCATTGGATGTCGACCCGCCTGCTGAGGCGCGGTGTATCGCCGGAGGGCATCGCGCCCACGAGTGCGAGCTCGACGCGCCCGCTGGGCGGGTCTGCCATCGAGGGCGGCGACACCATCCAGGCACCCACCGCATCCGCCACGATCTTCGCGTCGGCTGTACCCGAGCCCCGCGCGCAGATCTCAGTGTCGGCTGTGTCGGCGACGGTCTCGGTATCGGCTGTGTCCTTTGCGGTCCCGATCCCGGCAGCGGCCGCGCGTGCTGCGGCTGCGGCTTCGTTGCTGATGTGTTCGGCGGTGAGGTAGTCGTGGAAGTCGGCTTTGACGTCGGCGATGCGGTTGATGCGTTCGGGATTCTCGGGCATGCCCGGTTTGGCGTTGAGTCGCCACGCAACACGGCCCGTATCGGGTCCGTCGGTGATCATGCGGGTGGTGAACTGCCCAGGCTTTTTGCCGACCCGCCGATTGTGCACATCACACGCCGGCACCAACTGGTCGATGTCGGTCAAGCCGCCGTCGGCCCAGTCTTTCGCGGCGTGATGCATCTGCACCCGTGAGGCGGGTTGGTTACAGCCCGGTGCGGAACACATTTTGCCGCCGGGTGAGGCGAACGAGGCCAACCGTTGCCCCAGCGTGGCGATCCGCTTCGACCGACA